>JBDUCF010000328.1:0-3702 GCA_040003545.1 Pyrinomonadaceae bacterium
TACCGCCCGCGGTAGCGGGTGGGTGCTAGACGGAATCCAGGTTGATTGAGCACTAATGCAACGCCACCCACCCGCTACCGCGGGCGGTACTGACCTCACCGGGACCCTCGTTGTGCTCAGCGCAATGCTCAACGCAAGCGCTCAACGCATCACTACCAATAACAACAATCAGTGACAAGCGGCGATTCACACGCTAGAATCGCATTTGACCTTGTCATTCTTCATCTGTTGCCTGTCACTCGCTTGATGCTCTATCGCTCGCTGCTGCGCCCGATACTCTTTGGCCTCTCGCCTGAACTAGCTCACGAATTAGCATTGCATTCTCTATCGCTGGCCCTGAAGGCTGCACCGGCAAGAAACTACCTGAATCGATCTTTCACACGCGCTCCCTTCGGCGAGCTTAAACGCTTTGGGCTATCGTTTTCCAATCCAGTGGGCCTGGCGGCGGGCTTCGACAAGAATGGAGTTGCCGTGGATGCATTGGCCGCGCTGGGGTTTGCGTTTATCGAGGTGGGCACCGTGACCCTAAAGCCTCAGCCGGGTGGACCCAAGCCGAGAATATTTCGTTTGCCAATGGACCGGGCGCTGATCAATCGTCTGGCCTTTAACAACACTGGCGCAGCGAACGTGGCGCGAAACCTAAGCAAGTCCCATACGGAATGTGTGCTGGGAATCAATATCGGTAAGGGGCGTGACACTCCGATCGAATCTGCCAACTCTGATTATTTGAAGACTCTGGAATCACTTTATCCCTTCGCTGATTACGTCGCCATTAACGTCAGTTCGCCGAACACACCTGAGTTGCGGGAGCTGCAGCGGCCTGAATTGCTTGGCAGCCTGCTCGAATCCCTGCAATCACGGAATCAGCAGCTCGCGTCGGAACACAATCGGGCCCAGGCGCTGCCGTTGCTCTTGAAAATCGCGCCGGACCTCAGCGATCACGAGCTGGAATCAATCGTGGAACTGGCAATGCGCTCCAGGATTGCCGGCATCATCGCCACGAATACCACCATCAGCCGCGACTGCTTGATGACGGATGACGAGACAGTCACTTCCATCGGCGCAGGCGGTTTGAGTGGCGCGCCTTTGCGGCGCCGTTCCACTGAGGCGATTTCGCTGATTTACAGATTATCAAAGGGCGCACTAACAATAATTGGCGTCGGCGGGATCTTTACCGCCGCGGATGCCTGGGAAAAGATTTGCGCCGGGGCCAGCCTGGTGCAGCTCTACACTGGCTTCATCTATGAAGGGCCTGGCATTGCGCGCAGGATTAATGAGGGGCTGGCAGAGATTCTGAAAAGTAGTGCGTTCCGAACGCTTGATGACGCGGTTGGCAGTCAGGCCCATGAACTTGCTGCTGCCTGAAGTGCAGCAAACGGAGGCGAGAACAATCAATGACCAGAGTTGCAAGCAACAAATTGATTATTGCCCTTGATGTCGATACCAGGAAGAAAGCGTTGAACCTGGTCGACACGCTGGGCGAGGTTGCCGGCGTGTTCAAGATCGGTTCGCAGCTCTTTACCGCCGCCGGGCCGGACATCGTGCGCGAGGTTATTGCGAAGGGCGCCTGCGTCTTTCTCGACTTGAAGTTCCACGATATTCCGGCGACCGTGGCCGCTGCCGGCGTTGAAGCTGCACGTCTCGGTGTCTCGATCTTCAACATTCATGCCTGCGGTGGCCGCGAGATGATGCGCCGGACCGCCGCTAGCGTCAGCGAGTGCGCTGCACGCGAAAATCTTCCCCGGCCAAACGTGATCGCTGTCACGGTGCTTACGAGTGTCGATGCGGTGGAGCTGGCTCAAATCGGAGTACCTTCATCTCCGGAGGATGAAACAATCCTGCTTGCGAAGCTCGCGGCGGAAAGTGGTATGGATGGCGTGGTCGCTTCACCACAGGACATTACGCGGGTGCGACAGGTTGTCACTAAACCAAATTTCCTGATCGTTACCCCCGGTGTGCGGCCCAGCGCCGGCAACCCGAACGATCAGAAACGAACAATGACTCCGGCCCAGGCAGTTCGCGCCGGGGCTGACTATATCGTCGTGGGTCGCCCGATTCTGGCGGCGCCGGACCCGTTTGAAGCTGCGAAAGACATACTCCGCGCGATGGCGAATGCTTTGACCGCGGAGGCGGAGTCCGCTTGAATCTCAATTCGATTGAAGGAACTGTCGCGCTCATAACGCGTGTTAGTTCACGCTGTCACTGGTTTGCGCCACGCCAGCTTAGACCTTATCATGCGAAGGTGCGTCAAAAATTGAGACTCCTACTGCCAAGACTCATAATTCTTCCCGCGTTCATACTGTTGGGTTCTCCTGCATGGGCCCAGAGCGGCAGTGATGTTACTAGCATTCCCTTCTCAGTCGCGCCATATCGCGCCGGCGAGCGGCTGACTTACGACGTTTCCTTTTCGCAGTTCATCAGCGCGGCCCACATTGAATTGTTCGTGGCCGGTCGTGGGACCTTTCTTAACCGCGAAGGCATTGTGCTGCGGGCTCATGTGGAAACAACCGGCGTGGTCAATGCGGCGCTTTACGACGTGAATAATGATTATGTCAGTTACGTCGATCCTTTATCCGGCCTTCCTTTCCGAGCTCAGCAGGTTGTGCGCGAAGCCGGACGTACTTCGGATTCGGCCAGCGACTACAATCAGGCGGCCGGCACGACGGCAATCCCGGGCAAGCTTCAGGCAGGCAACTTTTCCGGCACCTACGATCTACTGTCGGCTGTTTACCGCGCGCGGGCGCTGCCCCTGGCAGACGGTGCTTCATACCACTTTGCCGTGCAGGCCGATGGCGAAATGTATGAAGCGCAACTGAAGGTCACCGGACGAGAGACGATCAAGGCCAACGTCGGATCGTTCAAGACGATTGCGACGCGCCTGAATATAAAGGGGCCAAAAGTAAACGACTATCACCTCCAGGTCTATTTCAGCGATGACGAGAGGCATGTCCCGGTACTCGTTACCGCACGGCTTCCCGCAGGAGAGATTCGGGCGGAACTTGCCGGCTCGCAACTGCCCGCCGTCGCAGCGCCTACAGAATCACTACGGCCTAATCCCGCGCCGGTAATACCCAAGCCTGATACGCCAACTGTCGCGCCATCGTTGGGCGACGGACTCGCGCCGGGATTGCCCTTCAAAGTTGGAGAGCAACTTAACTTCCAGATCTACCTCGCCAGCGCGGCGCAACCGCTGGGTACCGCCTCGTTTTTGATCCGGGCTCATTCACGATATTTCAATCGGGACGGTTTGCTGTTCACCGTTCGGGCGCAAACCACCAACGCTGCGCAGCGAATGTTTTTCGCGAACGATCAGATCAGCTCGTATGTCGATCCAGTTACGCTGCTTCCTTTTCGGACTGAACTCAATTTGGTCGAAGGCAAGCGCCGCCTGAATCGGACCTGGGCAGTCGATCAGGATCGTGGCACCGCCATTGGCGATAAGGGCGAGCGAACTGACGTTCCGGTCGGAACCTACGATCTCGTTTCCGTAATCTATGCCATCCGCTCTCTGGACCTTGCGCCTCCTAAACGCAACGCCATCTCCGTTCTCATAAACGATCGGCCCAAGACACTTTTCATAACCTCTCTGAGCCGGGAAACGATCGATCTTGGCGGCCAGAAAGTCCCCGCGGTGCAAGTGTCTTTGACCACCGACGACCCGCAAAGCGACAAGTTTCAGTTACGAGGCTGGATTAGCGCCGA
>JBDUCF010000329.1:0-3694 GCA_040003545.1 Pyrinomonadaceae bacterium
TCAGCATTCCGGCTAAAGCCTTAGAGGTAAGCCCGTTGAAACAGGCTACAGGATTTCTGATGCGTCGTGACCCGGGCGTCAAACGCCCGGTCTAGTAACCCTGCGGGAAAGCCGCGTGAACGCGGCTGAAGAATTGACTTCAGTCGTAGCTCAACTCCAAGGAGATCATTCTCGTTATGCGTTTCTTTGCCACCGCCGCTTTAAGATCAGCACGCGCCTCCAAGCCAGGAGCTGACAGTATCTTTTTTCATTGTGCCTCAGTCTTTCTTCTCTCTATCGCAGCCTTTCTAACTTTCCTGGTTTTGGCCGCGCCACTGTCCGCATTTGCCCAGGAAGAGAAGGCGGCGGAAAAAGCAGCGGCGGAAAAGGCTCGACAGGATGCCGCGGCGAAGCAGCAGGCATCTCCAGAAGCGCAAGCGACACCGAAGCCGGACGAAACGAAGAAGCCTGACGAAGAGAAACCCGACGAAGAAAAGAAACCGGCAGACCCAATGTCCTCGACCACATTCAACGGATTGCGGTTTCGCTCCATTGGTCCGGCGTTCACTTCGGGCCGAGTCATAGGGTTCGCGGTTGATCCAAACAATCCGGCGCGCTATTTCGTGGCGTCCGCTTCAGGTGGCGTGTGGAAGACGATAAACGATGGCACGACCTGGATACCCGTATTCGACAAGGAAGGTTCGTATTCAATCGGCACGATTGTGGTCGATCCAAAAAATCCTCTCACCGTTTGGGTGGGCAGCGGCGAGAACAATAGCCAGCGCAGCGTCTCCTACGGCAATGGCGTCTATCGTTCGGATGATGGCGGCAAGACGTGGAAGAACGTCGGCCTGAAAACTTCCGAACACATCGGGCGCATTGCCATCGATCCGAAGGATTCAAATACGGTCTATGTAGCAGCACAGGGACCGCTCTGGGGACCGGGCGGCGAGCGCGGGCTTTTCAAGACAACGGACAATGGCAAGACCTGGAAAAAGATTCTCGCGATTAGCGACAACACCGGCGTCACCGACGTGGTGATCGATCCCCAGAACCCGGAAACAGTTTATGCCGCTTCGTATCAACGCCGCCGGCACATGTGGACTTTAATTAATGGCGGGCCGGAAAGTGCCATCTACAAATCGACGGACGCAGGCGCCACCTGGAATAAGTTGAAGGCCGGGTTACCCACAACGGATCTGGGCCGCATTGGGTTGGCCATCTCGCCCATGGATTCGAATGTCATTTACGCCACGGTAGAGGCGGCAGACAAAAAGGGTGGCATCTTTCGCTCGAACGATCGCGGCGGCAGTTGGGAACGACGCAACGAGTTTGATGCGACTGCGATGTATTACGCGCGCATCGTCGCCGATCCGAAGAACGTCGATCGAGTCTATGTGATGAACGTCTTCCTGATGGTCTCCGACGATGGCGGTAAAACTCTGCGACGACTGGGCGAGAAATCCAAGCACGTTGATAATCACGACATCTGGATCGATCCAAATGACAACGATCATTACCTGGTTGGTTGCGACGGCGGCGTTTATGAAAGCCATGACCGCGGCGCTAATTGGGAGTTCAAGCGCAACCTGCCAATCACGCAGTTCTATGATGTAACCAGCGATAACGCTTTGCCGTTTTATAACGTCTATGGCGGGGCGCAGGACAACTTCAACGTGGGCGGCCCATCGCGCACGCGCAGCGCTTCGGGGATCGCAAACTCAGATTGGTTCGTCACACTAGGGGGCGACGGCTTTCGCACCCAGGTGGATCCGGAAGATCCGAACACGGTCTATTCGGAATATCAAAATGGATCGCTGTCGCGGTTTGATAAGCGCACGGGCGAGCGGATGGGCATTCAACCGGCGCCAGGTCGCGGTGAAGATCCACTGAGATGGAATTGGGATTCGCCTTTCATCGTCAGTCCACACTCGCACACGCGACTTTACTTTGCCGCCGACAAACTTTTCCGCAGCGATGATCGCGGCGATAGCTGGCAAGTCATGAGCGGTCAGCTCTCGCGCGGATTGGATCGCGACAAGCTGCCCGTCATGGGCAAGGTCTGGAGTATGGACGCGGTGGCAAAGAATGCTTCGACGGCGTTTTTCGGGAATGCTTCGGCGCTGGCGGAATCGCCGAAGAAAGACGGCCTGATCTATATCGGCACGGACGATGGCTTGATTCAGGTGACAGAAGACGGCGGCAAGAACTGGCGCCGGATTGAAACGTTCCCCGGCGTCGCCGACATGGCGTATGTCAGCAGAATTACCGCTTCCAATCACGAGACAAACACAGTCTATGCGGCGTTCGATAACCATCAGAATGCCGACTTCAAGCCGTACCTTTTGAAGAGCACGGATGCCGGGCGCACATGGATTTCCATTGCCGCGAATCTGCCGAAGAATGGACCGGTGTGGGCCCTGGCCGAAGATCCGGTTAATCCAAGTCTGCTTTTTGCCGGCACGGAGTTTGGCGTTTTCTTCTCCGTGGACGGCGGTCAAAAATGGATTCAGCTCAAGGGCGGACTGCCGACCATCGCCGTGCGCGACATCAATATTCAGAAACGCGAGAACGATCTGATAATCGGGACCTTCGGGCGCGGCATTTACATTCTGGATAACTACACGCCGCTGCGCCAGCTTAAGCCGGAAATGATGAAGCAGGATGGTCTGACGTTTCCGGTCAAGGATGCGCTGATGTACATCCAGTCTCAGCCGATTGGCGGCCGCGGCAAAAGTTTTCAAGGCGAGTCGTACTACACGGCCGAAAACCCTCCGTTCGGAGCAACGTTTACTTACTACCTTAAAGAAGAATTGAAGACGCGCAAGGCGAAGCGCCAGGAATCTGAAAAGGAAGCGGAGAAGAAGGGCACCGGCATCATGCTACCCAGCCAGACCGATCTTCGCGCGGAAGAAGAAGAGGACGCGCCGGCCATCATCATCACCGTCACTGACTCTGAGGGTCGTGTGGTGCGCCGGCTTACCGGACCCGTCACGGCGGGCATGCAGCGCGTCACCTGGGACCTGCGCTATCCACCGGCTTCCCTGCCGCCGCCGCCAAATCCGGAGACGGAAGATCCGTTCAGCGATCCTCCGGGTGGGCCATTGGTCATGCCCGGGGCATATAAGGTTTCAATAGCTAAGAGAGTTAATGGGGCGATGACGCCGCTGGGGCAGTCACAGGATTTTCAAGTAATCGTCGAGGGCCAGGAAGGAATGTCTGCAGCCGATCGCGCAGCACTGGTTGAGTTTCAGAAAAAAGGGGCGCGGTTGCAGCGCGCCGTGCAAGGAGCACTCGAGGCCGCGAATGCTTTGAAGCCACGGCTGGTGCTGATCAGGCGAGCGCTGCTGGACACGCCGGCTGCTGGAGACAAGTTGCTGGATGATGCATCAGCGCTTGATAAGCGAACCAACGAAATCCTGCGCGCCTTGCGTGGCGATACGGCTTTGCGTGCGCGCAACTTTAATCTGCCACCTTCGATCACCGAACGTGTCGGAGACATCGTGGGCGCGCAACGCACGTCCACTGCTCGCCCGACCCAGACCCAGATGAATCAATACGCGGCGGCGGCACAGGAGTTCGAACAGACGCTGGCGGCCCTACGGCAGTTGATTGAGGGAGACCTGGCAAGATTAGAAAAACAGATGGAAGCGGCGGGGGCCCCCTGGACGCCTGGTCGTATTCCCGAGTGGAAAGACCAATAGCTGTCGAATTT
>JBDUCF010000330.1:0-3693 GCA_040003545.1 Pyrinomonadaceae bacterium
TTTCGCTTGCTCCAGATGTTTCAACAGTGAATCTATCATCACATTGCCGACGAGTCTTATTCGCTCCAGGGGAATCCCTTCGGCCAGCAGGTTTGCGTCGGCATCTTTCGAAGGCGTGAAAAGAAGATCCGAGATTTGATCCGTCAATAGCCGGTTGATCTCTTCGGGCATGGTGCGGTCACGACTCCGCAGCCCCGCTTCAACATGGGCCACCTTGACGCCCAGCTTCGCGCAAACCAACGCGCAGGCCAGAGTTGAATTGACATCCCCGACAACCAAAACCCAATCAGGATTCTCGCGCAGCACGACGGGCTCGAAGCCTGCCATAACGGCCGCAGTTTGCAGGGCGTGCGAGGCGGATCCGACTCCGAGATGAACATCAGGGGCCGGCAACTCCAGATCGCGAAAGAAAACGTCAGACATCAACGCGTCATAATGCTGACCCGTATGAACAACAAGCGGCGTGAACTCTCGCTCGCGCCGCTTCATTGCATCCACAATGGGCGCGACCTTCATTGTGTTTGGCCGCGCTCCCACTACGTTAATTACTTTGATCATGAAGAAGTCATAGTCGGATTATGCGGGCGCGGCTCTGGCGCCGCAGCTCGCCGTTCAAAGCGTTTCGCGTATCCACCACCAGCGGGGCGAGATCAGTCACGCGTTGGTAGTCGATCTGGCTGTGATTAGTAACGATCACAATGCAGTCTGCGGTGCGAATCTCGTCGTCCGTCAGCTCCACCGACCGCAAAGGCGCGCCGCTGGCATCGATGTGCGCTTCGTCAAAACTCAACGCCGCGACGAACGGGTCGTGATAGCGAACATCAGCGCCCTTGCTGCGCAGGCGATCGATGATGGACAGCGCCGGACTCTCGCGTACATCGTCGATGTCTCGCTTATAGGCCACTCCCAACAGCAACACCCGCGAGCCCTTCATCGCTTTCCTTTCGTCGTTCAAGCCGTCAGAGATCAGTTGGACCACGTGGTCAGGCATACGGGAGTTAACTTCCTCAGCCAATCCGATAAAGCGGGAATCAAAGCCATGTTGGCGCGCTTTCCAGGAGAGATAATGAGGGTCAAGAGGGATGCAGTGACCGCCTATTCCCGGTCCAGGATAAAACGGCATAAAGCCAAACGGCTTTGTCGCCGCCGCGCGGATCACCTCCCAGGTGTCTATGTTCAAGGCGTAACAGAGGCGGGCCATCTCGTTGGCCATGCCGATGTTTACCGCGCGAAAAGTGTTTTCCAGGAGCTTTGCGGTTTCAGCTACCCGCGCCGAGCTGACGGCGTGCACGTCCTTGACGATTTGTGAATAGAGATGCGCCGCTACCTCGGTCGAATCGTCGGTGACTCCGCCGACCACCTTGGGAATATTATGCGTTTGGAATTGTGCGTTTCCCGGATCGACCCGCTCCGGCGAAAATGCCAACAGAAAATCTCCATCGAGCTTCAGGCCCGTGTCGGCAAACATTGGCAGGAGTACTTCATCCGTAGTGCCGGGATAGGTAGTGGACTCCAGAATTATCAGCTGTCCGGGATGCAGACGTTTTTTGATCTCCTCGGCCGCCGCCAATATGTAAGAGACATCGGGCTCTTTGGTTTTACGCAAGGGCGTGGGCACGCAAATGATGATCGCATCGCACTCACTCAGATGATCGAAATCCGTCGTGGCGCGCAAACGTTTTTCACCCACCAGTTCCTTGATTGCGGCGGAGGAAATGTCTCCTATATAAGAGCCGCCCTCGTTGATTTGCGCGGCTTTCTTAGCATCGACTTCGAAGCCGATGCAGTTAAATCCGCCGCGCGCAAATTCGGCCAGTAGGGGCAGTCCCACGTAACCTAAACCCACTACACCAATGCGAGCGCGCTTCTCGGTGATCAGAGAAATGATTTTGTCCTTGATCATGTAACCAGGTTCCCCCTTGCGAATCCATCTCGATACTCTTCACCGGAGTGCGCGAATACCGAGCCCAATTTGTTGTCTCAGGCCCTGCCCCGGCAAGTTGATTGGCTTCTCACTAGAAGTGGTTGATGACTGATTCCGCTCGAGACAGCGTATTAATATCAGAAACATAGAAAGAATTGTCTCGCCTTTTGCGGTAGCTTGACTGGCAGGAATGCCGCGAGTCATTCAGCATCTGGCAGCGTCTGAGTAAGGCAAGACTATTTGAGCGCAGCACAGACTGTCAAGGAGGCTTTCCCCTTGACAGCGAACGTCCGGCGGCACTATATGCATGCGAATTATGAATTCACACGCTGATAGCCCGGGCGCAAAGCTCGTTCGCGGGTTGGGCCCGCTTGACGCCACGATGATCGTCGTCGGCTCTATGATCGGCTCCGGCATCTTTATCACCTCAGCCGAATCGGCCCGCCTGGTAGGAGCTCCGGGGTGGCTCCTGGCCGCATGGGCCCTGGCCGGTGTGTTGACGATTACCGGAGCGCTCTCCTGCGCGGAGTTAGCCGCGATGATGCCCCGCGCGGGCGGGCAGTATGTGTTCCTGCGCGAAGCGTATGGTCCGGCAGCGGGATTTCTTTTCGGCTGGTCACTGCTCTTCGTTATCCAAACCGGAACAATTGCAGCTGTGGCAGTTGCCTTTGCCCGCTTCATGGGTGTGCTGGCGCCCCAAATCTCGGAATCAAACTACATCATCGCCCCGACGCATCTCTTCGGCAGTTACGCCATAAGCCTTTCGACCGCGCAGCTAATCGCAATCGTCCTGATTCTGCTGCTGACCGCCAGTAACACGCGCGGATTGAAGACCGGCAAGTTCATTCAGAACACTTTTACTTTTACGAAGACCGCGGCCTTGATCGGTCTTATTCTGGTCGGCCTGTTCCTGGGTTGGAACAGTCAGAGCGCAGCCTTCACTTCGTCCTGGTGGAACCCCGTGGCGAACGGCTGGAACCCGCAGGCGGTTCAACCCGGAATGGCAACCACCGGTACGGCCGCCCTGATGATGTTGCTGGGCCTGGCCATGGTGGGGCCGCTGTTTGCGCAATCGGCATGGAACAACGTTACCTTCACCGGCAGCGAGGTTCGCGATCCCGGCCGCAACTTACCGCGCGCCCTGCTCATCGGCTGTCTCGCGGTGGTGGCACTTTATCTGCTCGCTAATCTCGCGTATGTCGTTACGCTGCCTCTCGGCACGCTTCAGAAACCGCCGAACAGCGTAGCCACCGCAACGATGCAGGCCGTCTTCAATCGGCCTGGCACAGTGCTGATGGCCATCGCGATCATGATCTCGACCTTCGGCTGCAACAACGGTTTGATTCTGGCCGGATCGCGCGTCTATTACGCAATGGCCCGCGATAATCTGTTCTTCAAGCGCGTCGCGGTTTTGAATTCTCACCACGTTCCGGCGGTGGCGCTGCTCGTCCAGGGGTTTTGGGCGGCGCTCCTGACCTTGCCGCGCACAATCGTGAATACGCCCGATGCGAAGACCGGCGTAACGACAGTCAGTTACGGGAACGTTTACACTCAACTGCTGGAATACATTGTTTCCGCGGACCTAATTTTTTATGCGTTGATGGTGGGGGCGGTGGTTGTCATGCGGCGAAAGGCTCCGGCGACCGAGCGCCCCTACACCACGTTCGGATATCCGGTTGTGCCCTTGATCTACATCCTGCTGGCGTTGCTGCTGGTGCTTGACCTTGCTTTCCTGAAACCCAGGACTTCGGGCATTGGCTACCTGCTGG
>JBDUCF010000050.1:0-12454 GCA_040003545.1 Pyrinomonadaceae bacterium
ATTCGCGCGCAGATCGAAAATCCGCTCGAAGGGGTCGCCGTCGAGATCGAACAATTCAACCGTTGCGCGAACACACGCGGGCTTGCCCACGGGGGGCTCTTTACCGTGCAGCATGAGCACAGGCCGAAACAGAGCGGCAAAGCTTGCCAGGCTATCGCTCATCAGCGCTGATAACTTTTCGGCTGCCATCGAAGCCGGAATATAGAGCCGCCGCAACTGAATCAACTTACTTCGCAGCTCGTACTCGGTCTGATGTCGCAGGTTCGCAGTCGAGACTTGCATGGACTCGAAAGGATCCCGGCCATGGAGCACAAGACGCGCTTTCTGCATATGTAAAAACTCAATAGGAAATACGTCGGCTGCGTCCTGAAGTTCCTCCACGGTGAAATAAACCGGCAGCGGATGGCCCAGGCGCTGCCACTCCCGCATCGGCGCCTGCGCCAGACGCAAATCCTCCGGGGTAATCCGGTTGAGCGCGATTAGCAGGTTGTAGTCAGAGCGCAGTTCTATGTGATCCCCAGCAGCCGCCGATCCGTAAAGAACAACGCAAGCGAGGTTGTCTCCATGCGTTGATTTCAAATCACCAATCAGATGATTGAGAGCTTCCTTGACGATTGATTTAGCCATTGTTTCCGATTATGTGTTCCTGAGTTTACCAGCTTCCGCCCGCGCCTCCACCTCCAAAGTCGCCTCCGCCACCAAACCCGCCGCCCCCGCCAAACCCACCGGAGCTGCCACCACCCGAACCGCCAAACCCACCGCCGCCCCAGCCGCTCGAAAAGCCTCCTCTGCCGGCGCTGTTAAATAATGAACCGAGGAAAAGCATATTCAAGCAGCCACCGCCGCGGCGACCCCGACTCGAAAGCAGGAAAATTAGAATTACGATTACAATGAAAATGATGGTACAGGGCGATATGCCAAGGCTCGGTCGCTCACGAACTACGCTGGGCTCCTGGTACGCCAACCGCCGGTCCACATCGTCAATCGTGAAACCGCGCTTTTCCTCCAGCGTGGAAACAAACGTCTGCACGGCCGCCATCAAACCACTGCTGTAATCGCCGCGTCGAAACGGGCCCTGCATGCGCCGGCCAATCTCACCGACCAATCCATCCGGAAGATCGCCTTCGAGATGGCGACTGACCTGCATGTAGTACTTGTGATCGTCAATTGCTACCAGCAGCAAGGCGCCATTCTTTTCACCTTCACTTGAGCCAATTCCCCATCCGCGCGCGACCGCCAGCGAATAGTCGAATATGTCCTGGTCTCCGGTAGTTCTTATCGTGACGACCGCGAACTCAATGTCGCCTTTCTCCTTAAGACTTCGCAGGATAACTTCCATTCGCTGTGCGGTGGCGGCGTCCAGCACGCCCGCGTAGTCATTGACGAATCTAAACGGGCTCGGCGGGGGCAAAGGCGAGACAGCCTGAGCAAGAGCAGCGCTCGTGCTTGCAGCCAGCACACTTAGGAACAAAAGTGCCTTTAGCAAACTGTGATGGTGACCGGCAGAGACAAACATTGATATCAGCCTCTGGGAATCAAACGGTGTAACGCATAAAAGAGGGCAACCCCGGCAAACACCACAATGGACACCATCGGATTCTTTTCTTCTTTGTGATTTACCTCTGGGATCAGATCGCTGGCGGCGACATACAGGGTTACGCCGGCCGAGAAGGGCAGTGCATAGGTGACCGCGGTTGCCACGCGCGATTCCAGCAGGGCCACGGTTACCACTCCGGCAAACGTTGCCGAGCCAATTACGAGAGTTGCTATTGCAGCCTTGCCGGCGGAACGACCGGAAGCCAGCACAATTGAAGCGACGGTAAAGCCTTCCGGAACCTTGTGCAAAAGAATCGCGATAAAAACAAGTAGCCCGACCTTGAAGTTCACCAGAAACGCTGTTGCAATCGAGACCCCGTCGAAGAAAGTGTGAATAGTCAGACCCCCAATCGCCGCGTAGGTGGCCGACGAACGCAGGACCGATTCCGGATGAGTTTCGGCGCCAAAGTGAAAATGCGGGGCTATCGTGTGTTCGAACAGTTGGATCAGAAGGTAGCCGCCCAGCAGCAAGGTCATTGCTCCGACTACAGCCTCTGCCGCAGTCTCTCCCGACCCGCCCGCCGTCCACAGGCTAATTGTCTCCGGCAGTATCTCAATGAAGATCGCGGCCAGCATGAAGCCGGCTCCGAGCGCAATCAGGTATTTGAGAAACCTTTGATCGAGCCGGCGGGCGCTCGAGGTGGTAAGCAATAGTCCGCCGATGAAGTTTGCCAGGGCGGCAAGGGCGCCAAAGAGAAGCAACCCGGCAAATCCGCTAAAGAGAGTACTCATTCGCTGTTCGTTTCTGATCCAAGCTGCAATACGGCGCGCAACTATACCTTATGATGTGACGGCTAGCTACCGCCTGCCCCGTCTCCAACACTTGCTGAAACTCCTGCAAAGGAGCGTCTCCAAGCGGGATTCGGGCGCCATTTTCACTCCGAACCTCGCCCAGCTAAAATCCTGTTTCAATATTGTTTTTCCTATTGACACCCCGAATTTACGGGCGTAGTATGCGTTCGGGGTGGTCGAAAGTGGTCGCAAGTGGACCCACCTTCATCCTGATCGCTCATTTCTAGCTTATCCGTTTCTGGTCACGTCTTGACTCGTTCCAGCCGCCGAAGTTCATGTTGCGAGGAAACTACACGGCTCGTATTGACTCCAAGGGCCGGCTTAAGGTGCCGACTCTATTTCGCCGGTATGTGGACGAAAAATACGGATCGAACTTTTACCTGACCAGTCTGACGGGAGAGTGCGTGCGCATCTACCCTTTGCCGGAATGGGAATCCATTGAGCAGCGACTGTCTTTGCTTCCTTCGATGGATCCGGCGCGACGCAAGTTTCTTGATCGCACGAACTACTACGGGCAGCAGTCAACGATGGACGGGCAAGGCCGGGTGCTGGTTCATCCCTTGCTGAGAAAGAGCGCAGGAGTTGTCGGTGACGTGGCGGTGCTTGGTTATCTAACATATTTAGAGGTTTGGGAACTCGAGAAATTCCAGCAGCGTTTGCTTGCAGACCCATACACGGAAGAAGACGAGTCGGCAATCGCGCGGCTGGGTATCTGAAGAAGTGTTGAGCGATAAGTGACGAGTGACAAGCGACAACCCGACGTTCACTGCTTATCACTAATTACTCTTCAGGCACTGATCGGTATCTGGTCTTTGAACGAGATCACGGGGCGGTGGTGATGGCAGCGCCTTTGGGGGGCAGGGGCGCGCCCCATCGCCCCGTGCTACTTCGCGAGACGATTGAATTGCTCGCGGTAGAGCGCGGCGGTTGGTTCATTGATTGCACGCTGGGCCTGGGAGGCCACAGTGAAGCGATTCTCGAGGCTTCTGACACGGCCCGGGTAATTGGCATTGACCGTGATCGTGAAGCGCTGGGCTTTGCTGAGAAGCGGCTGGCGCATTTTGGTATTCGCTTCCGCGCTGTGCATGCAGATTTTCGCGAGATTGACACTGTAGTTGCGAAGACGGGAGCGAAGAAGGTCTGCGGTGTGATGGCGGATCTTGGTGCTTCATCGCTCCAGTTGGATTCGCCGGATCGAGGATTCAGTTTCCGGCATGACGCGCCGCTGGACATGCGCATGAATGCCGGCAGCGAAGAGGAAACCGCAGCCGAGTTGCTCGGGCGGTTGCCGCAAGAAGAAATTGCCCGACTGATCTTTGAATATGGCGAAGAGCGACGGTCACGCCGGATCGCATCGTTTATTGTTACCAGTCGCGAGCGCGGCGACCCTGTGGCCACAACCAAGCAGCTGGCAGACACAGTCGTGCGGGCTATCGGCCGACGGCCCGGTGGTCGGATTCATCCGGCGACACGCACGTTCCAGGCGTTGCGGATTGCGGTCAACCGGGAATTAGAAGGGCTGGACCAGTTCGCGGAAAGCGCCATCGATCTTTTGCAACCGGACGGACGCTTTTTAGCAATTAGTTTCCATTCGCTCGAAGATCGCATTATCAAACGAACGCTGCGGAAGCTGTCCGGCCGCTGCGAGTGTCCGCCGCGCATCCCCCAATGCTCCTGCGGGGCACGTCGCGCAGTTGAGATACTAACGCCTCGGCCTGTTGTTCCCAGCGAAACTGAAACAGCGGAGAATCCGCGAGCTCGCAGCGCCAAGCTGCGGGCCTGCCGCAAGCTCCCAGCCGCTGATTAGCTTGATTAGACAGGCCGTCTCTTTCGACCGAAATATTCTTCCCCGAGGCTTGACCCGAAATGAAACGAGTTCCCTCAAAGCAACGAAATTTTGTCATTCATCGAGAGCGGGATCGCGCCGCCCTCAAACGGCTGGCCTTGATGCTCCTTAGCGGCCTGGTGCTGGCCGGCGGATTTGTATACGCCGCCGGTCAGCATTTTTCAGCCCTGCGCTTTGGTTACGAAGGCGAAAAACTGCGCAGCGAACGCACGCGATTGCTGGAGGAACAACATCGCCTGCTGCTGGAACGAGAAGTGGCAGCCACGCCCGCGCGACTGGAAAGCGCCGCTCGTGAACTGGGAATGCATGCGGTTCAATCAGCCCAGGTTGATCCAGCCAAACGTCTGAAGCGGAATTTGCCCACCGCGGCGCCCGCTCTGGTTGTTTCCCCCGCTCCCATGGGGGTGATTGTCGCAACACAGTAGTAGATGGCCTGGCGGCGACGGCACTCACCAGGCACGCCACGGCCCGTTGTTCGGGCCGCGATGTTCATTCCCCTCGCGCAAGTGCCATAACGACCTTTCCCCGTTCTCGTCAGGGCAATGCGCTGACGCTCCGCAAAGCGGTAAAAGGCTATGAACGAGTATTGAAATGCTTGCGCGCACCTCTTCATCGAAGCCAAGACCGGACACGTACCACCGGCGCGCTCTGTTCATTTCGTTTCTGCTTCTCGGCTGGATGTTGCTGGTCGCCGCGCGTCTGGTGAATCTTCAAATCTATCAACATGAAGAATTGAGTGATCGGGCCCGCAAGCAGCAACAGCATGCCGTGGAAACAAGTGCGCGTCGCGGCGAAGTGCTCGATAGGCAAGGTCGCGAGTTAGCCCGCAGCGTTGATACTGAATCCTTCTTCGCCGACCTCAGCGTGGACATTCCGGACCTCGAGGGAACCGCCGAGTGCCTTGCGGAGACGCTGAACCTCGACCGAAATGCGCTGCGCGATCGATTGCTGGAAGCCAGAAACTCCAACAAGAAATTTGTCTGGCTGGCCCGGCGCCTGAATGACGACGATGCGGCCCGGCTGAACGCCCTCAATATAGATTGGGTTCATTCGCGTAAGGAGCCCAAGCGTTATTACCCGAACGATAGCCTTGCGGCGCACGTACTTGGTTTCGTAGGACTGGACGAGATCGGGTTGGGCGGCGTGGAGCAGTATTACAACGAACGGATACGCGGCGAGGCGGGGCGGCTTCATTCCGAAGAAGATGCGCGTCATCAGGCCTTTGAAAGTTACGAGATTCAGCCGCACCCCGGCCAGACCGTAGTACTGACAATTGACCAGACAATTCAGTATCGGACGGAACAAGCGCTTCAGTCCGCGATGGAACTAACGCACGCCAGGTCGGCCAGTGCGATAGTGCTGGATCCTCGCACCGGTGAAATCCTGGCCCTGGCAAACGCGCCTACCTTCAATCCGAACAATTTGCAGACTGCAACTGCAGAGACCCGCACGAACCAGGCGCTGCAAAACGTTTACGAGCCCGGCTCCACCTTCAAGGTCGTAGCCTATTCGGCGGCGCTGGAAAAAGATTTGGTGAAACCGGAAGACCAAATCAATTGCCAGATGGGGCAGATTACGGTGGCTGGCCGCGTCGTCCACGATGGCCACCCGTTTGGCGTCCTTACCGTGGCGAATGCGCTGGCGCAGTCCAGCAACGTGGCGGCGATTAAGCTCGGTATGCTGGTTGGCAATGAATCCATGTACGACTACATGACGCGCCTTGGATTCGGCTCCCGCACTGGAATTGATTTGCCCGGAGAGACAGGGGGAATACTGCGGCCTCTGACTCGCTGGCAGGCATCCTCCATCGGATCGATAGCCATCGGCCAGGAAGTCGGTGTCACTCCCTTGCAAATGGCGACTGCATACGGCGCCCTGGCAAACGACGGCGTCCGGGTGGCGCCTCACCTGGTACGCGAGATTCGCTCGCCTGCGGGAGCGGTACTGTTCCAGGCAGCGCCGGAACAACGCCGCGTCCTGCGGGCCGAGACGGCAACAGCGTTGCGGGGCATGCTGGAGGGGGTTACCCTGCGAGGCACAGCCAAGAAAGCTCAGTTGAACGGATACACCGCCGCGGGAAAGACAGGCACGGCGCAGAAGATCGATCCGCGAACGAGGACCTACTCCAAAACGAAGTACATAGGCTCCTTCGTGGGATTTGCTCCGGTAAATAATCCGGCGGTTGTCATTATCGTAGTAATTGACGAGCCCGCCGGGGCTTATCACGGAGGAGATGTAGCCGCCCCCGTGTTTCGCGAAATTGCCGAGCAGATCTTGCCGGACCTGAATGTCCTGCCGGACACGGAAGTCGCGCCATCCCCCGACCTCGTTGCGCAGGCGACCGTGAAGCCGGCGGCAACAAGGGCCGCTCAGACAAACGAGCCTACGACTGAAGAACGTCACGCGACTTTGCCGCGCGTGATGCTGCGTGATTCACCGGAGATGCGCGAAGTGGTCTATGCGGCGGCCACCCGACGCGGCGCGCTTATGCCTGACCTGCGGGGGCAAAGTGTGCGCGACGTAGCACGTTTGTGTGCCCAGTTGGGATTGCAGCTTGAAGCGCACGGCGACGGTCGCGCCCTAAGGCAAAGGCCAGATCCGGGCATCGAGATCGCGTCCGGAGAGTTGGTGCGGGTGGAATTCGAAAGAAGAAATTGATGCGTCATGCGTTTCAACACCCGTGATTACCAGGGGTTAGCCACGAAGACTAAAGCAGCAGTAGGTCGCGATTTGCAAATCGCTCCGAAGGAAACGAAGATTAGATGAGCCCCCGCCAGCGAAACAACAGCCCCCTGTTTGAAAGTGACGTTAGATTGCGAGTTGACGCCTGTCGGAAGCGCTTGCGGCGCGTAAAGTCGAGGCCAATCTCCTCGGGGCCAGCTGAGCGCGATGCGCCCGGGCCCGATACCGCACTTAGTCATCATCCCGGGCCGCCGGCTGCGGGGGCCGTGGACGGCAGGGGTTCGCTGGAAATTCCGCCGGACGGAAAGGAATAGGGCAGCCAGGTGTGAATCTTAGAAGCGCGGCAGAACTGATGGGCGCAACCGCGACGAGTTTGAGCGCCGAGGTATTTGACAAACAAATAAAAGATTTCTCGATCGATTCGCGAGCGACCACGGAAGGGGAATTGTTCTTTGCCCTTTCGCAGCCTGATTACGAAAAAGCCGGCTTCAATGGAACGTTCGCGGACGCGCACAATTTCATTTCAGACGCTTTTGATCGCGGCGCCATTGCCGCGGTGGCCCGCCGCGATCGAGTTGGCGACAGCAGTCTGTCCGCCTTCAGCAGCCGCCTGATGCTGGTTGACGATGCAATAGCCGCCCTGCAAACACTGGCTGGGAAAGTCTATGAACAATGGGCGCGTCCCGTTGTCGGCATCACCGGCAGCGCAGGCAAGACGACGGCAAAGGAGTTGACGGCCCATATTCTGAAGGCCGGCGGCCGGCGAGTACTCAAGAGCGAGCGCAATTACAACAACGGGCTGGGACTGCCGCTCTCGGTCTTGCAGATGGTAAGTCAGGAACATTCGCCTGATGAGTACGATCTGGCTGTACTGGAAATGGGAATGTCTTCGCCGACACACGAGATTCAGCGTTTGTGCCGCATCACTCCGCCGGACATCGGAGTCGAGTTGCTGGTGGCGCCGGTGCATCTGGAATATCTCGGCTCGATTGAAAACATAGCGGCAGCAAAAGCAGAACTGATTGAAGGTCTGAAGCCGGGTGGAACTGCTGTGCTGAACGCCGATGATGAACTGGTGATCGCCATGCGCGCAAAACACAACGGTCCGGTGGTGACTTTTGGAATTGAACATGCCGCGAACGTCATGGCCAGCGACATCGATACGTCGCGCTTTGGCCTGAACCGCTTCCGGCTCAAAACACCTCTTGGTGAGTCAGCCGCTGAGCTCCCCATGACGGGTCGGCATAACCTTATGAACGCGCTGGCCGCGGCAGCGGTGGCTACATGTTTCGAGATTGAGCCGGCAGCGATAGCCGAAGCGTTGCAAACTGCCGTGCCACCGCGTATGCGCGGCGAGTTACTGGACTTTGCCGCCGGATTTACGGTGGTTGATGACTCATATAATTCGAATCCCCGTTCTTTGCTAAGCATGGTGCAGTCGGTGGCCCACGCGGGCGTGAACGTCAAACGACGCATAGTAGTAGCCGGCGAGATGTTGGAACTGGGCCCGCACGCTGCCGAGATGCATCGCCAGGCCGGTCGCGAGATTGCGCGATTGGGAATCGATCTCTTATGGGGCGTTCGTGATCTGGCCCGGGAGATTGTTGCGGGCGCCCGCCAGGAGGGCATGAAGAGGACACGATTCTTTGAAAAGTCGGAAGATGCGGCCACCGCGCTGGTGGACGAAGTGCGCGCAGGCGACCTGGTGCTGGTCAAGGGATCGCGCAGTGTGAATACGGACAAAGTTGTCAGCGCCTTGCGCCAAAAGTTTCCTTTAGTGGGGGAAGACGCAGGAACCTGAATGACATGCCGCGGCGCCGGCTGAAGTCAGTGCGACGCCTCGTTTACGTGCTTTGAAAATATGATCTATTACCTTTTTTATGAGTTGCTTCATGGCCATTACAAGGATCATGAGTCGCTCCTCATACGAGGGCTTAATGTTTTTCAGTACGTTACCTTCCGCACCGCCTACGCGACGGTTACGGCCCTGTTGATCTCGTTGTTGTTCGGTGGAAAAGCGATTCGGGCCCTCCGCGCATGGAACATAGGCCAGCAGATCCGGGAAGAGGGACCACAGGCGCACATGGCCAAGCGCGGCACGCCGACGATGGGCGGCGTCCTGATAATTGCTTCGGTCTTGATCTCGACGCTGCTATGGGCGCGCCTATCGAGTGTTTATGTCTGGATCACGATCGTGGCGACGCTGGCGTTTGGCACGATTGGCTTCCTTGATGACTACGCCAAGATGGCCAAGCAGCGCAGCCTGGGATTAACGGGCAAGCAAAAGCTGGCCGCACAGTTTGTGATTGCCGTGGGGGTTTGGGCGGTGCTTTTCATTTCGACGAAGTACTTTGAAACAAAATATTCGTGGAACGTCAGCATTCCTTTTATCAAAGCCACCGCTATTCCGGACGGAGTCAGCTACATCGGGCCGTATCTTTATCTGGCGCTGATCGTGGTGGTGTTGCTCGGTTGGACCAACGCCGTGAATTTGACCGACGGCCTGGATGGCCTGGCAATCAGCGTAACGTTTATCGCCATGGCCGCGTTGACGGCTTTTACCTATCTGATCAGTGACGCCCGCTGGACTCGTTATCTGGATCTGACGCATCGACCTGAAGCCGCGGAGCTGACGGTTTTTTGTGGCGCCATGGTCGGCGCCAGTCTGGGCTTCCTTTGGTTCAACGCACCTCCGGCGGAAGTCTTCATGGGCGACGTCGGCAGCCTGGCCATAGGTGGCGCCATTGGGACCATCGGCGTGCTGACGAAACAGGAATTTATTCTGGTAATGGTTGGGGGCGTTTTCGTGATCGAAGCCCTTTCCGTCGTCTTGCAGGTGAGCTTTTTTAAGATGACCAGGGCGAGCACGGGCACAGGACGGCGGCTTTTTCGCATGACGCCTTTGCATCATCACTTCGAGATGCAGGACTGGAAGGAATCGAAGATCGTATTCAGATTTTTGATCCTGGCGATACTTTTTGCGTTGCTGAGTCTTTCGACCTTGAAACTGCGTTGAAGATTTGGCCCGCTTCGCGCGCTGCTTGAGATGACCATTGGACGTTGCGGAAAAGAAAGTTCTGGTGATGGGGGCGGCCCGCAGCGGCATTGCCAGCGCGCGTTTCCTTTCCCAGCGAGGCGCCATTGTCGCGCTCTGTGATCGCAAACCTCTTGACCGGTGGCCGGCAGAAGCGCTGGCGTTGAAAGCCGCAGGCGTAGGTTGTATCAGTGGCGATCCACCATCGTGGTTGTTGGATCAGATTGAGTTGATAGTTATCAGCCCGGGTATTCCTTCTACGACCATCCCGGTGCGCTATGCGGCGCGGGCGGGGGCCGAGGTGATAGGTGAAGTCGAACTGGCGTCACGTTATTTGCAGGGCCGACTGGTTGCCATCACGGGGTCGAACGGAAAAACGACGACGACGACGTTGATTGGAAACATGCTCAAAGACGCAGGCATAACGGTTCAGGTAGGAGGGAACATCGGCACGCCGCTGATTTCGCTGGTTGATTCATCACGCGTCGATGGCTGGACGGTGGCAGAGGTTTCGAGTTTTCAGCTCGAGACAACGGTCGGTTTTCACCCGGAGGTCGCCGCCGTATTGAACGTAACGCCAAACCATATGGATCGCTATCAGTCATTGAACGATTATGCAGCCGCCAAACATCGCGTCTTTCGCAATCAAACCCCGGAGGACGTTGCGATCCTTAATGCGGATGACGAGATAGTTTCATCGTGGGCCAACGGACTGCGCGGGCATGTGGTTCAGTTCAGCGTGGCCAGAGAACTGGAGGAGGGACTCTTCCTGCGCCAGGGTGGAGAGTTAGTGTCGCGAACCAGCAGCGGCGAGCGAGTACTTGCGATGCGCGACGAGTTGCAACTGCGTGGGCTGCATAATGTCGAGAACGTTTTGGCGGCGCTGGCTGTGGGTCTGGCATGTGGCGCCTCACCCGATTCAATGCGGGAGACAATCGGGACTTTTCAACCCGTCGAGCACCG
The DNA here is from genome assembly GCA_040003545.1 of Pyrinomonadaceae bacterium. Lineage (GTDB taxonomy): Bacteria > Acidobacteriota > Blastocatellia > Pyrinomonadales > Pyrinomonadaceae > DASXRU01. The sequence continues at coordinate 10,914 of JBDUCF010000050.1, forward strand.
GCTGGAGCAGGTAGCGGAGATCAACGGAGTTCGCTTCTACAACGATTCGAAGGCCACCAGCGTTGACGCAACTATGAAAGCTCTCGAAGCCTTCGCCGAGGACGAAGGGAAGATTGTTTTGATCCTGGGCGGGCGTGGCAAGCAGGCTCCCTACGCACCGCTGGCGCCGCTGGTGAAAACCAGAGTGCGCAAACTGATCTTGATTGGTGAGGACGCTGAAAACATAGAGCGCGAATTAAAAGAGGCAGCGCCTTTCGAGCGAGCTGGAGACATGGGAGAGGCAATACAGCGGGCCTTCGCTGCGGCCAGGACCGGCGACACCGTTCTGCTGGCGCCGGCATGTGCCAGTTTTGATATGTTCGAAAGCTTTGAGCATCGGGGGCGGATATTCAAGGAAGAGGTATCAAAGTTGAAGTCAAAGAACGGATCTGAGATTGAAAAACTGAATCTGAAATCTGAGATCTGAAATTTGAGATCTGAAAATGGCCAGAAAATTACAAGCTGACAAATGGTTGTTTGCCTCGGTCACAGGCCTGGCGCTGTTTGGCATCGTCATGGTTTACAGCGCCTCGGCAGTGATCGCGCAGGGTGAACATCACGGCCAGTTTTACTACGTCATCAAACAGGCAATATGGACCTTGATAGGTTTTGCCGTGATGCTTCTGGCCACCCAGTTCGATTACCAGCGATTACGCAATCCCCGCATTGTTTACGCCCTGCTGGCGATAACCGCCGTGATGCTGGTGGCTGTCTTTGCTTTTCCGCGTATAAACGGCGCCCATCGCTGGATCAGGATCGCGGGTTTTTCTGTCCAGCCCTCCGAGGCTGCCAAGCTCGCTCTGGCAATCTTCCTGGCCTACTTTCTGGAGAAGCGCGCCGGCGAAGAAGGATCTTTCTGGCGCACGTTCCTGCCGTGTTTGCTTGTGCTGGGCGTGCTTGCCAGTCTAATTCTGAAGGAGCCGGATCTGGGGACGGCCTTAATGCTGGGGATCGTTTGCTTCGTCATGTGCTACGGGGCCGGCGTGCGTTTGCTCCATCTGGGAATCGTATCGTGTCCGATGTTGGTGGGAGTCATATGCATGTTGATATTCACTCCCTTCCGCATGCGGCGTCTGATCACATTCCTCGATCCCTGGGCTGATCCACAGGGGGACGGCTATCAAGTGGTGCAGTCGTTAATCTCGATCGGTTCCGGAGGACCCCACGGACTCGGGTTCGCCCAGGGCAAGCAGAAAATGTTTTTTCTTCCTTTCGCGCACTCGGATTTTATTTTTGCCGTGGTGGGGGAAGAGTTGGGATTGCTGGGCGCATTAATTGTGGTGCTGGTCTTTGGCGTGTTCCTTTGGCGCGGCATGCGGGCGGCCCTGCGCGCTCCGGACAGATTTGGCATGCTGCTTGGCCTCGGCTTGGTGGTTGGCATTGTGGCCCAGGCTCTTTTCAACATCAGCGTCGTAATTTCGCTCTTGCCGACCAAGGGAATTCCGTTGCCGTTTATTTCGTACGGCGGATCGTCTCTGGTGCCGACGCTGGCGGCAGCAGGA
>JBDUCF010000331.1:0-3681 GCA_040003545.1 Pyrinomonadaceae bacterium
GCCCCAACGCGGGCGCGCTCTGTCGAGGAATGAAGAAATCTTTTTTGCGGCCGTGTTCATCATTGGGACTGAGGTAGCTTCAAAACGTTCGGGCGAGACGCCGCGCGGCTCCAGACGCGCCGAAATCTCTTTGAAGAAACGGAAGCCCCCGTCTTTCCCCTGAATGTCCTTCCGCCGGTAAAGTCCCAGCAACCCGATAATGCGTTTGAGATCGTTGGGATTGGAATCCCCCGTGGCAGCCTGGTGGACCAGTTGCGGTTCCTCCACGCACGCTTGCGCAGTGACCGCGAGCATTACTGAGGCGACTTGATCCACCGGCGTGATATCCAGAATGAGTTTCGGGTTGGCCGGAAGTTGCTTCTGCCCCTTCAGGGCCATGAAGATAATCGGCGCGGTCGTAGTGAAGCCTTCATTCCAGCCTGGAAACGGATACGCCAGAGCGGATTCAACGATGCTGGGGCGGACGATGCTGCGCACAATGCCGGTTTCCGCCGCCACCAGTTGCTCGCCCAGTGCTTTCGTGTAGGTGTAGATGTTGGGCCAGCCCCACCACGCCGCGCGCTTGATGCCGAGCTCCGTCAGGCGATTTCGTATCCAGACTTTTCTTTCGCGAGCTACCGCCAGGCCCAGCGCGTCCGGATCATCAGCGTCGCGCATTTCTTCGTCCAAACGCTTGCGCGCCTGGTCGCGAAAGTAAGCGACCATCATGGCGTCTTTTGCTTCCTCGCGCGCGCGTTCGGCCAGCTTGGCGCAATCGGCAATCTCCTGTTCGACTGAGAACTCGAAGTCTTTCAATTCGTCACGGCGGGGAAAGTAACCGATGACCGGATCATTTTCGAAGACTGCGCCGGAACGGTTTCCCGCGACAAAGCACGTTGACACGTGAATCAGCGCCGGGCGCTTCATCCGCCTGGCAAAGGCAATGACATTCTGCGTGCCCACCACATTTGTGCGCAGGCCACTTTCCAGTGTCGGATTAAACGTAACGTTGCCGGCAGTGTTGATTATTAGATCGACGTCGTCGGCTACTCGCTGGGCCTCTTCGTCGGTATAGCCGAGATTTTCATCGCCGATGTCGCCGCCGAGAATGGCGACCTTGTCCCTCAGGAAACCATCAAGTGCGCTGCCGTATCTCTCGCGCAGGGGATTGAAAGGCGGGGCAGTGATAACGCTGTTCCAGAAACGAGTTTCGGATTCCTCCTGCGAACGTGCCCGCACCGTGACGTAGACGCGGCCGATATTCGGAAAGCGGTGCAGCAGCATGCTGAGGCAGACCTTGCCGAGAAAGCCCGTGCTGCCTATCAGGAAAAGCTTTCGGTCCCGGTAAATTTCAGTCGGCGATAGGTTCATTATGTGGCACAGACTTCAGTCTCAGCTCTTTGTTTCGCGCAAAGGCGCCAAGAAGTGAAAAGCAAAAGGCGCGAAGGTGATGCGTTCTATTCTCTTTGCGTCTTCGGTCTTTCCTTTCTTAGCGCCTTTGCGCGAAATCTATTGGCACAACTTGAAGAGCTACACTCTATTCCATGTCCGCGATGCCGATGATCGGCTGATGCAGCATTGTGATCTCGGCTGAATTGCCCATAAAGCTGCGCGCCATGGCAATGGCCTCGGTCAAATTGTCCGCGCGCTCCCAGCCGAGCATGGCCGGCACGTGGGCATTCTCGGCGCCGGCCGCGATTACTTTGCCCACGTGCTGACGTCCATTCTCGCCCCAATACCACATGAAGAACGGATGCGCGCCATGATAAGCGTTGCCGCGTCGATACATTTCGACGTAGCTGGGGTTGTTGGCAAACTCGCGTTCGTACTTGTCGCGCAGCACGAAAGCGTCCCTGGTCTCCGGCAACAGGCAATTAAAGAATTCAATGTAGCTGGGATGGAAATTGTGATCGAACTCGTCGAAGCAGGGATGGTGGATGATTAGGACGCCTCCCTTTTTCAGCAATGGTTTGTTGCGATAGAAATTGAAGTGATAGCCCAGACCCATCACCTGGACCAGCAACGGATTGAGAATCGAATAAACATTGTATGGGGAAATGTCGGGAATCCCCGTAATCAGTATGTCGCACTGGCCGCGCACGGGGATCGCGTACTGGGCGAAACCCTTCTCGATAATCTTTTCGTGCACCGGATCGGTCTTTCCCGCGTGGCAGGCGATCATTTCATATTGGGCCGGCTTTGAATGGAGCAGCTTGCGTCGCGCGCCGCGCGGCAGTTTTCCCATGGTGTAGCGCATGGCTTCGAACTTCATGCGGTCGAAGGCAGTGAAGTCGTCTTCGTTCTTCAAAAGGAAATCCATGTCGCCTTTGTACATGCGGTTGTTGATTGCCGTTTCGATGTGAAAGACGTTCACGTGTTCATCCACCAGCTTCCCCAGGCGGACGCACTTCGTGTTGAGCTCAGAACGCGCCGGATCCATGTAGCTGTCTGAATCGCGAATGGTCTGGGGCTCGTGATGAGCGCGAAGGGATTCGTAGTCGCACAACCCCACCGCCACTGATTTGTGCCCGCCGTCCATGGGAACCAGATTGATGTTGCAGTAGATGAGGAGATCGCTTTCGGCAGCGCGGCGATTTAACGAGAGCGGTTCCTTATGTTTGGTCTCGCCAATCTTCAACATCCCGTCGGTCCACTCGGCATCATGGTTGTAGTAACGGTCGGGATAGTACGCGTCAAAGATCTTCGGGCCGGCCATGCGCTTCATTTCCCATTCGGTCATCTTGCGGTGCAGGGAATTGGCAATGATGATGTGTATGTCATCAACCCCATGGCCGGTGAGCATGTCGAGAACGATCTCCAGCATGGTCTGGCGAATGTCAGGGGTGGCCATCGGCGGCAGGGGCAGGCTGATATCATCCACGGCCACGGTCACTTTCATGCCCGGATAAAGCTGCGCGAACAAAGGATCGCTGTCGTGTGGATGATTCAGGGCGTAACGAATCGCGGCTTCACGATTTGGCAGCCCCTTGATCGGCGGATTCGGATAGATCACCCGCGTGCCGATAGGCAAGTCCTCCAGGATGAAGTCTTCGCCTGAAGGGATGATGCGGGGAGCGCTGTCGGTGTCGATGTAAACGATCGACTCGTGTGTTTTGCGTCTTAGTTGTAATGGCATACTTTCGGAAATCGGTAAATGGTGAATAGTAAATGGTAAATGGTTGAAAAGTTTCGTCGCCAATTGGCTCAAGCGGATCAAGGTTTTGCCATGTTCAAGTGTCGAGACAAACCAGTTATTAGCCGGCCAATTCTCTCGAGCTGGGAGACAAGCTCTGCGAAGCTCGTTTCATCGAGATAACCTAACCTATTCGCGATTATGAGTTCCGTCTCAAGCTCGCTGGCAGATCCCTGCGAGTTCGACAAAAAATGAACGAACTCCTTTTTTGAACGCCGTCCCGCTCCCTCCGCAATGTTCGCCGGAATCGAAATTGCTGCGCGTCGAATTTGCGACGTAAGGCCGTATCGCTCTTCCTTCGGAAAGCGTTCGGTGCTTCTATATATATCGGTTACAAGTTCTACTGCTTTACTCCAAGCTTCTAGCTTCTGGTGTGGACGCATGGTCATTGCTCCTTTTTCAAGAGACAGTTTGTGCCGACCACTTACCATTTACTTTCGCCATTCTACGGCGTGGCATTAGGGCCTGAAGCTTCTGGGGTGGACCCGGGGTGCAGCCCTTGCTACAAG
>JBDUCF010000332.1:0-3676 GCA_040003545.1 Pyrinomonadaceae bacterium
CAGCTTGCGCAGACTGGCAGTCTGCGCTACTTAGGCTGAAAGTAAGACACTACTCAATTTTGGTTTGCGGTCAGTGGTGTTGCAATATGTGCGGGCCATTTTGAAACCCGACGGCGCCCTGCAACGTTCTTATTTTAAACGTTGGGATCGACTGAGAATCATGAAACGCTGCCCTGAGTGCCAGTTAGCTTACCCTGACGATACGCTGAATTTCTGCCGCAACGACGGTACGGCGCTCGTTTCCGAGACATCTTCGCCCGGCGACTCAGGACAGACATTGATTCTGCCATCCAGGAGCACCGGAGAATCGATGCAGAATCGCCCGACCGGTCCGACCGTAACTACTTCCTCTTTATCAGCGCCGGCGCGGCGAAAAGTTTCGCGCCGCATCATTAACTCGCTGGCGGTGTTACCGCTGCTCAACGTGGGCCACGATCCGGAGATGGAGTATTTCAGTGACGGCATCACCGAAAGCATCATCAACGCGCTGGCCCAACTGCCAAAGCTTCGCGTTGTCCCACGCAGCACAGTCTTTCGCTACAAGGGTACTGATGTAGATCCACAGGATGCCGGCCGGGAGCTGGGCGTTCGTGCGGTGCTAACCGGGCGAGTGCTGCAACTCGGCGATCGCCTGGTAGTCAAAGCCGAACTGATTGATGTAGCAAACGAATCGCAACTCTGGGGCGAACAGTACAACCGCAAGCCCGCGGATATCTTCGAGGTTCAGGAAGAAATAGCGAAAGAGATTTCCAAGAAGTTGCTGGTGAAGTTGAGCGGCGAAGAGAAAAAGCGGCTGACTAAGCGGCACACTCATGACACAGAAGCTTATCGACATTATCTGAAGGGCCGGTTCTATTGGAACAAGCGCACGGAAGACAGTTTCAGGAAAGGCATCGAGCATTTTAAGCAGGCGATCGAAGTCGATCCGGACTATGCGCTGGCTTACGGGGGTTTGGCTGACTCCTATATTCTGCTGGGATTCTACGGCGCCTCTGCTCCCCATGATGTGATGCCCAAGGCTAAGGCGGCGGCGGTGAAGGCCCTCGAGCTGGATGACTCATTGGCCGAAGCCCACAACTCGCTGGCATACGTCAATTTTGTTTACGAATGGGATTGGCCGGGCTCGGAAAAGGAATTCAGGAAAGCGATCAAGCTAAATGCGAACTACGCGACCGCCCATCACTGGTACGCATTTAGATTAGCTGCCGAGGGACGTCATCTCGAGGCGTTTGCGGAAATGAAACTCGCCAGTGAGCTGGATCCTCTGGCGCTGATTATCATTACAGAGGTTGGATGGGCGCACTACTTTGCACGGCAGTACGACCAGGCAATCAAGCATTACCGCAAGGCGTTAGAGATGGATCCTGGTTTCGGGGTAGCGCATATGTTTCTGGGCACTGCTTATGGACAGCAAGGCCAATACGATGAGGCCATTTCAGAATTGCAAAAGGCGATTGAACTTTCCGGCGGCAGCCCCTTGATGAAGGCGCTGCTCGGCCACGTATATGGCGCTGCTGGTGACAAAGACGGAGCCCGGAAAATGGCCGGGGAATTGAAGCAGCTAAGCGGAGGTCATGTGTCGGCCTACAATCTCGCGCTGATCCACGCAGGACTTGGTGAAACCGATAAGACTCTGTCTTCCCTGGACAAGGCGTCTGAGCAGCGGGCCGTTTTCCTGGCGTGGATGAATGTGGAACCAATGTTCGATAGCATTCGCTCAGATCCCCGCTTTGTGGATTTGCTTAAGCGCATCGGGCTGGAACCGCACCCTGCCGGCCAGGACGCACTGGCCATGTGAAGATTCTGCTGGATGTAAAATGCCTTCCCGCACATAGAACCTGATAATGCCCCTCAGCGAAGCTATATTCATTACCGGCTTTCCTGGTTTCATCGCCGCACGTCTGGTCAAACGACTGGCTGCTGACCGGGCCCGGTTTTTCCTGCTCGTGCAGCCGGCATTTGTTGAGCGCGCCCGCGAGCAAATCGCGCTCATTTCGCGCGAGACTGAAACCCCGCGGGAAAACTTTCGCATCTTTGAGGGCGATATCACGACGGTAGATCTTGGGCTGTCCCCTGCCGACAGCGAGGTGGTGCGGAGCGAAACCAGTACCCTTTTCCATCTCGCCGCCATCTACGATCTGGCCGTCGCGAGAGAGCTTGCCATGCGGGTAAATGTAGCAGGCACGCGCAACATCAACTCGTTCGCCAGAACGGTCCGGCACCTGCGCCGCTATCATTATGTCTCTACCTGCTACGTTGCCGGTCTTCGCAAAGGAGTGATTCTGGAAAATGAGTTGCCGCACAACGCAGGCTTTCGCAACTTCTACGAAGAAACCAAGTACCTGGCAGAACGTGAGGTGGAGGCGCTGAAATCGGAGCTTCCCGTTACGATCCATCGTCCCGCGGTTGTCTGCGGCGATTCACGCACGGGGGAAACCGCGAAGTACGACGGTGTCTACTATCTGATTCAATACCTGCGCCTCTGGCCCGCTGCGCTGACGCTGGTTAACATCGGAAATCGCGATGTGCAACTGAATCTCGTGCCGGTTGATTTCGTGATCGATGCGATGGCGGCGCTGGCTAAAGACGACCGCGCGATAGGCGCGACCGTGCAACTTGCGGATCCAGCGCCGCTCGCCACGCATCAGCTCTTCAATGAAATTGCTGCCGCGCTCAAGGGACGAGGCGCGGTTGTGGGCATGCCGGCTGAGCTGGTGCGACCCGCCCTTATGCTTCCGTTCGCGGAGAAGATTAGCGGCCTGCCCCACGCAGCCGTGCCTTACTTTTTTCTTAGCCAGACCTACGACACCAGCCGCGCTCGTGAATTACTCGAGCCGCATGGCGTTCGCTGCCCGCGCTTTCCGGATTATGTGAAGAATTTGATTTCGTTTGTGGCACAACATCCCCGGCTCTGAGTCGCACCCGCGTCGTTGTTGGGAACTCGATGGTGAAGTTTGCAAATGAATCTCAGCCAACCACACTGAAGTTCTTGAATAAGTACCAGAACAAGAAGCCGGTAAAGGCGATACAGGCAAAAAGCAAACTCAGCAGAGTTACGATTATCAATCCCACAAACAGCCAGTCGCTCGCCCGTCCTTGTTTTGCCTGCTCAGCGGAAACGGTGGCCCGGCTCCGCAGCAGGTTCAGGTTTCGGATGTTGGGCTTCCACCAGGCGCCAAACAGATCGCCCAGCCAGGGAATCAGACCGACGATAAAGTAAATGGCGATGTTCACGCCCATGCGCAGCAGCGTTACTTTGGGAACGCGATAACGAACGGCTGCGATCAGCACGTAAAGCGCGACAATCGAAGTGGCAATGTCGCCGACCTCAGGAACGAGATCGATGATGGCATTAAGACCAAAGCGCCAACCGAGCACGGGAAGGCGAAACTGCTCGTCCATCAAGCGGCTGACTACTTCCAACTCGCGTTCGATTCGCACCTGCGACGGACGCGCCAACTGGCGCTGCGACGGCGGTGTTCCGATTTCCTCATGAGCTAACATTTGTTTGATATCAAAACTCTGGAGCTGAACCTGCAAGCAGCGAAACCCGCAGTCAGGAAGGGGGTCTGCCCCCGCTCTTAGTCCTTTGATGTCTCGAATGCTTGCTAATACTCAAAACGAAACCAGCGGGGGCATGCCCCCTTCCTGACTGCGACTATTTCATCAAGCGCTT
>JBDUCF010000051.1:0-12375 GCA_040003545.1 Pyrinomonadaceae bacterium
CGCTCCTACCGTCAGACGTGCGAAAACTCTGGGCGGAGGTCAACGTTATCCAACGGCCCTTTTTTGCATCGCGCAGAATAACCGGGGCATCAAGAGTCTCTTCACAGTCGCCGCCGAAGGAAAGTAAAGTCACTGGCGAGTCCGGCCCGGCCGGAGCATCGAGGGCTTGGTGAAATCTTCTGGCGCGCTCCAGCACAGCCGCGAGATATGCGTCGCGGTTTTCTAAGTTCGTGCGGTCTGACCTTGATTCAACCTCGCCGTTGTGGCCTTGCTCCGGCGAACTACCCGAACTGTCGATAGGGTCCCAACCATAGAGTTTCCAGGTCGCGACATCATACAAATCTATCTGAAGCGGCCGAAGATTCTCGTCAAGAAAACGCGTAGCCCCGGCATGCGGCATCAGTTGAAAAACCGAAGGTGAACTGAATCCCACCTCTTTCGAAAACGTGTTGAAGAGCCGTATCTGCGGCCGCAGTCCCACGGTGAATGAATACCCGCGCAAGATCGTGGCGAACGCGTCGGCCGAGCCCTCGTTCGGTACTCCAAACATGATGATGCGATTAATGTGCGCAGCGCCTGTCCAGGTGGGCGAAGGCGCAACCGAACCGGCGGGCAAATCCGTGTCGCCATACATTGCCGCATACCGTGCGATAAGGCCGCCCATCGAGTGCGCGACCAGGTTGAACTTCAGATCAGGCCGGTTGAGTTTGCGCTTCAGACTTTCCAATCGTTGCACCAGCTCGCGAGCAGACTCCACGTTGTCCCGGCGCCAGTCGTACGCGAAGACATAGAACGTATCCCGATCGCCCTCAGGTGAAGGATTGTTCCAGTCGCCTTCCGTATAACCTCCATACTGCCGCAGCGCATCCAGCAGACCGCGATAGACATAAACCTCGGGCACCAGGCGCGCCAATTTCACACTCGATATAATTTTTTTCGGATACAGATTATCGCGGTTCGCCGCCAGATTCGGGGAGAGCGGCAAGGTAAGATTGGCGGCCAGCGAACGCACCGCCGAAGGCCACGCCACTTCACCACTCTTTTCATCGACAAGCTCGGAGCCCAGGATACCGGGGATCACAATAATCGGCCGCTTGCCTTTACGCGCGCGCGCCTGAGCAAAGATGCGGTCCAGTGCCGGAGTGCGCTTCGGACCCAGGCAACTGATTTGACTTGACGCAAGAATGCAAAGAAGAAGAAGAAGAAGCAGCAAGGAGAGGGTCGCGCGCATCACGCTCCGCCTTCGTTTCACTCGCTTGATGGAGAGGCTTAGGGGCATGGAAAGCAGAAGATCAGTCTGTGCCCCCATCTTGAGAAGGCGTCCATTGCCTATTGATCAGGCTGGCAACAAATCCGGCGCCAAAGCCGTTATCAATATTTACCACCGTCACATTGGAAGCGCACGAGTTCAGCATGCCCAGCAGCGCCGCGACCCCACCGAAGGAGGCGCCGTAACCGACACTTGTAGGAACAGCTAGCACCGGCACGCTAACAAGTCCGCCAACTACGGAAGGCAATGCCCCTTCCATTCCAGCGACGACGATGCAGACGCGAGCTCTTTGCAGCAACGAACGCTCCGCCAGGACACGATGGATTCCGGCGACACCGACATCCCAGATGCGCTGCACGCGATTGCCCATTGTTTCAGCAGTCAAGGCAGCTTCCTCGGCAACCGGGATGTCGCTGGTTCCCGCAGTCACCACGGAGATCTCGCCTACGCCGCGCTCCGTTCTGTCTCTCCTGATTTGAATCATGCGAGCCGACTCGTGCCACTCGGCTTCGGTGACGATATTTCGCACTTCGCCGAAAGTGTCCGCATCGGTGTGGGTCACCAGCACATTTGGCGCGCGCTGGACCAGGCGTTCAACGATGCCAACGACTTGGGCTCGTGTCTTGCCCGCGCCAAAGACTACTTCAGGAAATCCCTGCCGCGTGGCGCGCGCATGGTCCACGCGCGCGTAGCCAATGTCTTCGTAATGCAGATCTCTGATTCGGCGCGCTGCCTCCCGAGTGTCGATTTCATTTTGCCGGTAGGCGCGCAGCAGTTCTTCTATTTCTTGCAATTGGGTTGACCCGCATTCACTGGTCAGTTTGTTAAGGCTCGGGGATTCTAGCATCGAATATCCTGGTATCTAAGCTAGCCTGTTCATGAGGCTACTTTCCCACGAGTCGCCAGTGCTTCGCGGGCCACTTCCCGGTCGTCGAAATGAAAAACTTCGCGACCGATGATCTGATAATCCTCGTGCCCCTTACCGGCAATTAGTACCAGGTCGCCGCCGGCGGCCGCGGCAATGGCGCGATGAATTGCCTGTCGCCGATCTGAAATCTTTTCATAAGGCTTGCCGGTCTTCTGAATACCGGCTTCGGCGTCCGCCAGAATCTTTTCCGGATCTTCTGTGCGCGGATTGTCGGACGTTAGTATCACGACGTCACTCAAGCTTGCTGCCGCCTCGCCCATTGGCGCCCGTTTTGAATGGTCCCGATCGCCGCCACATCCGAACACCGTGATAATTTTTCCCTTCGTCACCTCTCGGGCAGTTCGCAGAACATTCAGAAGCGCATCATCGCTGTGCGCATAGTCCACCACCACGGCGAAATTGCCTTCATGAATCACGCGCTCAAAGCGCCCCGGCGCGCCGGCACATTTCTCCAACGCACTACTGATCACGTCGAGGTCATAACCCAATGCCAATCCGCTCGCGACGGCCGCGAGGGTGTTGTAGATATGCGGCGGTCCGACGAGTGGGGAATGAAAGTCGCGGTCTCCTGCAGGAGTAACCAAACGAAAGCGCATACCGTCCAGTGAAAATTCCGGATCGCGCGCTGTCACATCTGCTTCCGACTTAACGGCATAACGAACTACACGCAAACCATCACGCTGAAGCTCTTCAGCCAGCTCGACGCCGCGGGGATCGTCTACATTGATGACGGAAGTGCCTGGGCGCGAGCCAAGGCGACCATCAAAAAGACGCTGCTTGGCGTACCAGTAGTTTGCCATCGTCTTGTGATAATCAAGATGGTCGCGCGTCAAGTTGGTGAAGACCGCAACCGAATAATCCAAAGCATCGCAACGATGGAAGTCCATTGCCTGAGATGAAGCCTCCATCACCGCCGTCCGGCAACCTGAATCGACAGCTCGTCGCAGCAAGCGCTGCATATCCGTAGCTTCAGGAGTGGTGCGACCAGCTTTCTGTCGCTGCGCTCCGATCCGATACTCCACCGTGCCGGTCATGCCCACAGGCTCGCCGGCGGCTTCCGGGATCGAAGCAATCAGGTAGGCAGTCGTTGTTTTGCCGTTGGTGCCGGTGATGCCGACCAGCTGCAACTCGCGCGAAGGATGATGGTGAACTTCCGCGGCGGCCAGGGCCATGGCGCGCCGGACATTTTCAACCTGCAACCAGGCAGCGGGGGCATGCCCCCTTCCTGACTGCGAGTCTGCGACCATACCCCATTCCGGCGGCGGTTCCGACTCCGAGATCACGCCGGCTGCTCCCTGCGCCATTACCTGCGGAATGAATTCATGTGCGTCAGTCAAAGCGCCGCGCACGGCGGCGAACAGACTGCCTTCCCGGGCTTCTCGCGAGTCGTGCGTCACATCGGTGATGACGGTAGCGTCGTTGCCCGACAGCTCTCCGCCCACAATCCGAGCTATCTCGCCGGCGGTCACAGCTTTTCTTCCTTTGCTGGCTTCAGACATTGGTATTCAGTAACACTATCCCTGCAGCATGTATTTGTGATTATAATCCGCGCGCAACTTCTTTCCACATTACCTGAGAAATGATGGAGACGCCATGAAGCTTTCTGCCATAGTCCTTCTGACCATTATGACTTCAATGCTACCCCCGCCATCGACGAGGCCGGCGCTGGCGCCGGACTACGACATCATCATTCGGAATGGATGGGTGCTGGATGGGTCGGGCAGTGCCGGCTACCGCGCCGATGTCGCCATCAAGGGCGATCGCATTGCGCGCATCGGCAATCTTGCTAAAGCCTCGGCAAAGCGAATCATAGATGCCCGCGGGCAAGTAGTCGCGCCGGGTTTCATCGACATGTTGGGCCAATCCGAAACTAATCTGCTGATCGACCCGCGCGCCATGAGCAAAGTGATGATGGGTGTCACCACCGAAATTACCGGCGAAGGCGAATCCATCGCGCCAACCAACGAGCGTTTGATTAAGGAGAACGAAGACTTCAATCGACGTTATAACCTGGACGTAGACTGGCGCACGCTTGATCAATATTTTCGCCGGCTTGAAAAACAAGGCATGGGCCTCAATCTGGGAACTTTCGTCGGCGCGACACAGGTCCGCGAATACGTTGTCGGTTTTGATAATCGCCCTCCTACCGCCGCTGAACTGGAGCTGATGAAAACTCTGGTTGCCGGCGCGATGAAGGACGGCGCGCTTGGCGTGTCAACTTCACTGCAATACGTCCCCGCTCGCTTTGCGCGCACGGATGAGATTGTCGAGCTGGCGAAGGTAGCGCACCAATACGGCGGTATTTACGCTACTCATCAGCGCAGTGAAGCCAACGCGCTTGATGAGTCACTGAACGAAGTTTTCGAGATCGCTCGGCGGGCCCAAATCCCCACAGAAATCTGGCACTTGAAGACTGCGTACAAAAGAAACTGGGGACGAATGCCAGCAGTACTGCGGCGCATCGAAGCCGCGCGCGCCAGTGGGCTGAAGATCTCCGCCAACGTCTATCCCTACATTGCGGCCAGTACTGCGCTTAACGCCTGCTTGCCACCCTGGGCCCAGGAAGGCGGTAGCGACAAGATGGTAGCGCGTCTGCGCGACAAACAGATTCGTGAACGGCTGAAGAAAGAAATAACCACCGAGACGAAAGACTGGGAGAACATTTATCTCGGCAGCGGCGGAGCGAATGGCGTGCTGATCGGCTCAGTGGTCAATCGTGATCTGGAAAGTTTGCAGGGAAAGCGTCTCTCCGAAATTGCGACGATGCAAAACAAGGATCCGCTTGATGCTCTATTCGATCTGGTTATTGCTGACCACGGGCAAACCGGCGCTATTTACTTCATGATGTCCGAAGACGACGTGCGCGCCGCGTTGCGCTCTCGATTTGTCAGCATCTGCACCGACAGCGGGGCCCGGGCTACAGATGGTCCGCTAGCCAACTCCAAATCACATCCACGCGGCTGGGGTAGTTATCCGCGAATACTCTCGCGTTATGTTCGCGAAGAGCACTTGCTGACTTTGGAGCAGGCAGTGCACAAGATGACCGGGCTGTCGGCCGAAAAAGTGGGCCTGCGCGATCGCGGATGGTTGCGCGAAGGGATGTTTGCCGACGTGACTATCTTCGATCCACAAACCGTTCAGGATCGCGCAACGTTTGACGCACCGAACCAATATCCGGTCGGCATCAACTACGTTATCGTTAATGGACAGATCGAAGTCGACAACGGAAAGCACACCGCTGCTTTGGCGGGACGCGCACTACGGGGTCCAGGGTATCAAAGCCACAGATGAACACGGATTTGCACTGATAGAAACAGATACCACCTGACAGTATCCGGGTTCATCTCCCCTAATCAGTGGCTAATTTCACTTCACAATGAATTGATGAGGCTCCGATACTCGTTCTCCGTAAAAGCCGCGAGTGTTTCGGTGCTGACGGAGCCCGCGGTGGCCAGACCAAGAACCGCTTTCGCAACTGTTTCGTTGTCTGGCGCTTCGAGGACGCAAATCAGATCGTGGCTGCCCATCGTCAGGTAGACGTCCTTTAAGGTGACTCCGAGGGTGGCGAACTTTGTCCTGGCCTGGTCGAGCCGGCCGGGGCTGCCCTTAATACTCTGAATTCCATTCGGCGTCCATTTGAGCATGGTGATGTAGGTTGGCATGTTGGTTTCTCCTTTGGAGTGCGGATTGTTAACGCAATGGTAAACGCCCTCTCTGACGGTCGGGCTACTGCACCGCTCGCCTGACGGCCAGCGACTCATTAGACCTTGATGTAAATCCTCTTTCGATAGAGTAGCCACATGAAGAAGAGCCACACCAGGATGAAAACGATGGCGAATAAGAGCGAGGCGTTGATTGGCGAGGCCCAGGAAGCGAAGAGACTATTGTAAAGAAAAGTTTTCAGGGCCACTCGCGAGCCATCGGCGCCCGGGACTTTTACCAGCGTCAGCAAGCGCGCCATTATTCCTGAGCCAACAAAAAGCGCGATAGCGTTTACGCCGAAAATCACGAACGGCTTCGTCCAGGCGCGATAGCCCTTGATGTCGATCAGCCAATAGCAAAGCGCAAGAAACTGTAGCCCGATGCCGCCGGTGAATAGTACGTACGAGCTGGTCCATAGCGCTTTGTTAATGGGAAACCAGGCATTCCCCGCCCAGCCGGCGACGATGCAGCCTGCGCCGGCAACGAACATAGCGGCAACCTTTTCCATTGGGGTCCTGGTGGCACAACGCAAACGTTGCCCAGTCAACACCCCCAACAAGGTCGTGGCCAGCGCCCCCATCGTGCTCAGAATTCCTTCGGGATCGTAAACCTTCGCTTGCGCCCAAACGTGGGCGCCAAAAACCTGCCGATCAATGTACGACGCCAGGCTTCCCTCTTTACTCAAGTCGCCCGCGCCGAACCCAGGCGCCGGAACGCGCGTCATCAATAACCAATACACGACCAGCAATGCCAGGAAAATGATGGCCTGAGTCCGGGCGCGCGTGGTCAAAAAGATAACTGAGGCGAAGAAGTAGCAGACGGCGATGCGCTGCAGCACCCCGGGGATGCGCAGCTCGGCCAGATGATAGTAAGGAAATCCATTCAGAAACAGCCCCAGGGCGAAGATAATTAGCGTACGCCTGATCACCTTCAAAAAAAGATCTCGACGCGAACCGCCATTTTCAGTGCGGCGCGCGAACGCCAGTGGGATAGCAACCCCAACGATGAATAGGAAAAATGGAAAGATCAGATCGGTCGGGGTCCAGCCGTTCCACTCGGCATGGTCCAGCGGCCAATAGATGTGGCTCCACGATCCCGGATTATTCACCAGCACCATGCCGGCGATTGTGACGCCGCGGAAGACATCGAGTGAAACGAGTCTGGTATTCGATGTTGTTGAATCAGTCATCGCTCTTCTATGGACTAGAGGCAGCGGGGGCAGGCCCCCTTCCTGACTGCAAGTAACTATCGTTGAACAGTACTTTGGACCTCACGATGGCCACGCAACGACGAAAACCCGCAGTCAGGAAGGGGGCTTGCCCCCGCTTCCCAGCGGTGTCGGCCGCGGCCCCAGCCCAAACTCTTCCGGATTCGGCAGCGTCGAAGTAGTGTCGTATTTTCGCAGCGCCTCGTCCATGGCGCGGCTCTTGGCAAGCCAAAGTGAAATCATTTGATCGTATCGCGCTAAGACGCTGTCCAGCCAGTATGGCCGGTTCTCTGCCAGCCATTGCTGCCGGTAAGTCTCCTTCAGAATTGAAAGCTCCTCAGCCATCTCGCGCATGCTGTTGTAAATTGCGCTGGAGTAATAGCGCAGCTTTCTTACTTTCGCGCGGTCCCCGAGATTGAGGTAAGCGTTCCAGTATTCATCGCTGAACTTTTGCACTACCTCCATTCGTCGCCCGAGATGATCGAAGCGCTGAGCTGCCAGACGCATCGGCGCGATTGCCGAACGATTGCGCCGCGCGTGGTTTTGATTTCTCGAAAGGGATTCGGCCACGTCTTCTACCATCAAACGCATCTGCCGCGTTTTCTCCGCCAGGTTGCGCGCCTGAACCTGGAACGGCGTGTTGAAGGGATCGCGCCAGAAAAGCTCGTCGGTCGTGCCGGAGCCAAGGAAAGCGCCGACGCTACCGAGCGCGCGAGTCGCCTTTACAAACTGATCGCCGTCGGCCCGAAAGAACGCCCAGTCAAAATCACGATCGAACTGTTCAATATCGACCGCCCCATCCTGCCACGATGCCGCCCCACCAAGCACTATTGGGTACCACGTCGCTTCGAAGAGTGATTCGCCGTCGTCGTCCCAGGTAGTATTCATCATTCCCAGCGCGCCCGCCTTCTGGCCGTCGCGCACAAAACTAACGATGTTCTTCGACGCATTTTCAATGTTCGGGAAAATCTGGTTCCAGTTGCTGGCGCCGGGACAGACGAACTGTTCGAGTCCGGCATCTTTGAATGGCTTGATGATTGGCGAGTAATCATCGGTTCCACCGTACCGCCAATTCATCACGATCATGTCTTTGGGAATATTGCCGATCAGATCGGGATGGTGCAGAGCGATGTCTCCCCAAAACATCAAACGCCGTTGGTAGGGCTTCAGGACTTCGCGCACGCGATTCAGATGTTCGAAATAAACTGCGCCGACGCCGCGTGCTCTGGCTGCTTCCCGGCTCTGGCCTTCGCCCAACTCGAACGTTTCGTCAGCGCCAATGTGAAAAAACTGGCCAGGAAAAAGTTCGTTCAGTTCGCGATACCAGTCCGCGATCAGTTTGTAAGTTCCCTCCTGCTGTGGCGAAAGCACATCGCCGTAGGGCGTCTCAGCCAGTTCGGCGTATTTCTCCAGCCTCAGCGCTTTGTGCAGGTGACCGAACGTCTGCTGTTCAGGAACTAATTCGACATGATAGCGACGCGCGTATGCGGCCAATTCGCGAATCTCGTCCGGGGTAAGCGAGCCGCCTGCCGGTCCAATCAATGGATTCGAGGCGCTGCCAAACGTATGCTCCATATAGAAGGAGTGCATATTCAGTTTGAAGAGCGCTTCATTGCGAATCTGCCGCTTGATGTAATCGACCGTGGGCACCGGACCCCGGCTGATGTCATCTGATACGCCTCGCCAGCGCATCGTGGGCCAATCGATGATACGTATACCGGGGATGAAGGCGTTTGCATCGTTACCGCGAATCAGCTGCTTCAGCGTTTGCAAACCATAGAAGGTGCCGGCGGCGGTCTTACCCGCAACCACTACTTCGTTCGCGTTCGCGACGAGAATGTATCCCTCGTCTGCCAACGTCGGCGGGGGTTGGACTTCGTCTCGCCGCAGCGCCTCCTGGATCCGGGGCAGATCGATTCGACCGATCACGATTCCTCGGCCACCCTTTCCAATTGCCACCGTAACACCTGATGTTTCTTTTGCATCGTTGGCAAAGTCCACGGCTGCGAAGCGATCGTCGTCGGAAGATGGATCGGAGAGCACGATGCGAGTGCCTGGGCCCAGACGAAAGGAATCCTGCGCCACCGTGACTTGTTTGGGTTGTGGAATAATAGAAACCTGGAATGATCGCGACGTGTTGACCGGGGATGCGGTTTCCTGCGCCTTAGCAATTGATGTTATCAGTAGACAAACTGCGCAAGACAGAAGCAGATGAAACGCGCGGCTTCGTGTTAGAGTGGGCGACATTGTTTGGAAAACTGACAGATTCAACAGTGCGTTCAGGAACGTGAGTATTTACCTGAAATTTCGAGCGAATACAAATCAATTGATGTTTTCGGTAGTTAGGGTTTCCTGGCTCTCTGTGCCCTTTCTGCGTCCTCTGTGTCTCTGTAGTGAATCTTTGCTGGCGATTATTCACCACCGGGGCGCAGAGAACACGGAGGTTGCACAGAGAAGATTGAATTAGGACATTACCGATGTTTCGCAGTTTAGAGAGCCACCCCCCCCGCGCGGCTCTCAACGGAGATTCGAACTTAACATGTCGTTGATGCTGCAGGAGATTGCTGAACAGCCGGCCGCGCTCGCGCGAACGATCGAACAGGAGCGCGCCAAAATTTCTCGCCTGGGAAGCTTCCTGAAGGAACGTGACATCGATCTGATTGTTCTGGCCGCGCGCGGCAGCTCGGATAACGCGGCGCTCTTTGGTCGTTACCTGCTGGAGATCACCACTGGAATTCCGGTATCACTTTCGGCGCCTTCAGTACACACCCTCTATGGCGCAAAACTTAATCTGAAGCACGCGCTGGTGATTGGGGTATCCCAATCCGGTGAAGGCGAAGACATTAACCGCGTACTGGAAAACGCGCGCGACTGCGGCGCTTATACCGTTGGCATGACCAACGAACCCGGCTCAGCGATGGCGGATTTGGTTGACGAAACACTGCTGATGCACGGTGGCCGCGAGCGCTCAGTGGCAGCGACGAAAACGTACACCGGGCAGATGATGCTCTTTTACATGCTGGCCGAAGCGCTGGCCGATCATAAGCCGGCGTTTGATTACACTTTGATTCCTGACTTCGCCTCTCGGGCCCTGGAACAACAGCCCGCGATCCTCGAGCTGGTCCAACGGTTTGCCTTCATGGAAAACTGCGTGGTAGTAGGTCGCGGCCTGGCGTACGCAAATGCTTACGAGTTGGCTTTGAAGCTGATGGAAACCTGCTATGTCGTGGCTGAACGATTTTCATCAGCCGACTTTTTGCACGGGCCGGTGGCAATGGTGGAGCGTCACTTTCCCGTGATTCTGTTTGCGCCTCCAGGCGTTATGCTTCCCGGCACGAAGGATCTGATCAAACGGTTGGGTGAGTTGCACGCCGACACGATGGGCATCACGGGCGATCTTGAGACGGCAGCACTCTGTTCTCGCGCAGTCATCATGCCTAAAGAGATTGATGAATTCCTGGCCCCGATTCCCTACATCATTCCGGCGCAGCTCTTCGCGGCATTGCTGGCCGATGCGAAAGGCCTCGACGCCGATGCCCCTCGATCACTTTCCAAAGTGACGCGCACCCTGTAGCAACTCTAAACACCTGGTTGTGACTTAGCGAAGTCGTGCGTGCTATTCTGTTTGCCGTTCGAGTTTCACCTTGTTACGCGGGCGCCGCGCGCGAAAGTGGCGGAATTGGCAGACGCGCCAGACTTAGGATCTGGTACCGAAAGGTGTGGGGGTTCGAGTCCCCCCTTTCGCACCAAAAGACAGAAACAGAAGTCGGAGGTCAGAGTTCGGAGGTCGGAAATCAGACGGCGTGAGGGTTAGCGAGCGGCTGACCTCTGATCGCTGACTTCTGACCTCTGGTTTTATCATGAAGAGCGAAGTCATTGATGTTTCCGATACCCGCAAGGAACTGAAGATCGAAATCGAACCCGAGATAGTGCGGGCCGCCTACGATCGCATCAGCGATAATTTTTCAAAGCGCGCTAACGTGCCCGGCTTTCGCAAGGGACACGCGCCGCGTTCCGTTGTTCGGACTCGTTTTAAGGAAGCCATTGAAAGCGAAGTTCTCCAGGAGCTCCTGCCACCCGCGATTAATGACGCCATTGCTGAACACGCCCTCGAGGTGATCGGGCAACCTGATCTTCATGCCGACCAGACTGAAGGTTTGAAGAAGATTGGCACCGAGGCACTTAAAGTCAACCTGGCGGTTGAGGTTTTTCCGCAAATCAAGTTGGGCGATTATCGCGGGCTCGAAGCCGCTCGTCGCGTTCGTCCTGTCACGGAGCAGGATGTGGAAGGCGTGTTGGCAGGACTGCGCGAATCATCTGCTTCCCTGCAACCGGTGGAAGACCGCGGCGCGCAGTTGGGCGACACGGTCACCGTGAATGTAAACGGCAAGTTTCTCGATACTCCTAATGAAGAAGACATCAACGTTGACGAGGTTGACATCGTGCTCGGCGGCGAGGGGGTGCAATCGGAGTTCACGGACAGTCTTCTCGACGTAAAGCCTGACGATGAAAAGACTTTTGTCGTGAACTATCCGGCCGATTTCACCTCAAAAGGGTTGGCGGGAAAACGGGTGGAGTACCTTGCGAAAGTCAGCGCCGTGCGCCGAAAAGAATTGCCCGAGGTTGACGACGAATGGGCGCAGAGTCTGGGTGAAGAACTTGATTCGCTGGGAACTCTACGCGCGAAGATTCGACAGGACCTTGAACTGCGGGCCGGCGCGGAATCAGAGAACCGTTTGCGGAACGAACTAATGAAGAAACTGGTCGAGACGCATTCCTTCGAAGTCCCGCAGACGTTACTCGAACATCAGACCACCCAAAATCTCCAATTAGCTGTCCGCAACATGATCGACCGGGGAATAGATCCGCGCAGCCAGGAATTGAATTGGGAAGGCGCGCGCGACGCTCTGAAGGGCCAGGCTGAGCGTGATCTGCGCGGCTCGTTATTGCTGGAGCGGATCGCCGATGAAGAGAAAATAAATGTGACTGACGAAGAGGTTGACACCGAAATTAATGCGTACGCTGAAGCCACGCGACAGTCTCCAGAGCAAGTGCGTAGTGCCTTGACAAAGCAGGGGGGCGAACGTAGCATCGCCGACAGATTGCGCAACCGCAAAGCGCTTCAGTTGCTGGTTGAAAATGCGCGCGTCACCGAAGAAGATTGGCTCTCAGAAACGCAGACAGACAACGGTGATGATGCCGAAGAGATGCCGAAGAGTAGAGAAGAATAGATTTTGCATTTGTCATTTATCATTTGTCATTGGTCTC
>JBDUCF010000333.1:0-3660 GCA_040003545.1 Pyrinomonadaceae bacterium
GCCCTCGGTGACACAGCCCCGGAACAGTAGTGCACCAAAATCGCGTGCTGGGGCCACGCTTTGGAGTGTGCCGGCAGAGCGAAGCGCCGACGGCGCTTTGGTTGAAAATTCATGTTCGCTAATCCAAAGCGGTGTCGCGCTGCGCTTGCCACCGCACTCCAAATTGGCTGAGGCGCGGTTTCGGGTGGCGAAAGCGGGAGCGGAGCTTTGTAGCAGTGACAAAGCAAACTCAAAACGCGGGGAGATTAATTTCGCCAACTTGGTTTTCAAGAGCAGAGAAGCGAAGCCGGCATCGCGAATCAATCGCGACAAACTGAAGGCTTGGCGCAGACGTGATGGTTGCAACCACACATGGCGCAATACAAATCGCATTAGTTGATAGGCGGGCCCGCGCCGGGCGGGGGCCGACATAATTTCTGCGCGCGCAGCTTCCAGCAATTGACCATACTCGACGCCGGCAGGACAAACTGTTTCGCAGGCACGGCAACCGAGGCAGCGATCAATATGGCGTTGAAAGGCGCGGGAGGTCTTTGCCAGGCGGTCTTCTTCGACGGCGCGCATCAGGTAGATGCGGCCGCGCGGGCTGTCGTTTTCATCCCCGGTGATTACGTAGGTGGGGCAGGCTTCGAGACACAGACCGCAATGCACGCAGGCGAGGATCTTTTGTTCTTCTGCGGCAAGTGTGGTTGCGAGCTGTGATGATGCCATGGGTCAGTCAGACTTTGGAGTGCGCCGGCAAAGCGAAGCGGCGACGGCGCTTTGAGTTTCTTGTTTTGTCGTGCCTAAAAAAAACCAAACCGGTATCGCCCTACGCTTGCCACCGGACTCCAAATAGGTCAATAGCCAACTGCCAGGCCATCACTTCTTCTGGGATCAGTGGCTCCCAGGCGGATGCCAGTCTTCTCTTCGATCATGATCCCCTCCGCCTCGCCCAGGTAGCGGGGCTTTGCCAGTTTATGCCCGCGAGCGGACAGAGCTTGCTGCGTGTCGCCGGATAAGCCGTAAGGTTCAAACACGAACTCATCCGGCAACCATTGATGATGTATTCTCGGCGCGTCAACAGCTTGTTGCATGTTCATGTTGAAGTCGATGACGTCCGTGATCACACAGAGCACCGTATTGATGATGGTTGGGCCGCCCGGACTGCCAACCGTGAACCAAAGACTGCCGTCTTTGCGCAGAACAAAAGTCGGCGTCATCGCCGAGAGGGGCCGCTTGTGCGGGGCAACGGCGTTGCGCTCGCCCTGGATCAATCCGTACATGTTCGGAGTTCCCGGCTTGGCGGCGAAGTCGTCCATCTCGTCATTCAGAATTATTCCAGTGCCTTTGGCAACCGCCGCCGAGCCATAAGAGTTGTTCAGGGTGTAGGTGTTCGACACTGCGTTTCCTTCAGCGTCAACGACCGTGAAGTGCGTCGTCTCTTCAGATTCGTAACCCAGCGGCCGCCCTGCCTGTACTTCTTCACTGGTCGAGGCTCGTTCGGGATTGATCGTGCTGCGAAGTTTTGCCGCATACGATTTATCGAGCAACCCGGCTATAGGGACGCGCACGAAGTCGCTGTCGCCCATGTACTCCGCCCGGTCCGCAAACGCGCGGCGCATCGCTTCCGTCATCAGGTGATAACGTTCAGACGACGCCGGGTCCATTTTATTAAGATCATAGCCTTCGAGGATATTCAGCATTTCAATCAGGACCGCACCCCCGGATGAAGGTGGGGGCATGGAGATGACTTCGTAACCGCGATAGGTCCCCCGCAGAGGCTCGCGCTCTTTCGCCACATAGCCGCGCATGTCTGCCGGCGTAATCAAGCCGTTGTTACGCTTGACGTCATTGACAATCATGCGCGCCGTTTGGCCTTCGTAGAACTCATTTGGCCCCGAGCGCTGTAATCGAGCGAAGGTTGCGGCAAGGTCCGGCTGCCGGAAGACATTGCCCTCATCATAAAGCTTTCCGTTATTGAGATAGATACGTCTTGTTTCTGGATACTGCGAAAGATAGTCCTTGTTCCCGCGCAAAGAGCGCGCCAGCGTGTACGTGACACTGAATCCGTTTGCAGCCAGAAGGCGCGCGGGTTCGAGCAATTGCGCCCAATTGAGTTTTCCCGAGCCATACTTCTTTAGAGCCAGTTCCATTCCGCGTACAGTTCCGGGAACGCCGGCGGCGCGGTAACCAACCAGCGAGCCGCCCTCGCCCTCTATAAGCTTGCCTTGCGCATCGAGATAGACATTGCGCGTAGCTGCGGCGGGCGCCATTTCGCGGTAATCAATCGCTGTTGTTTTTCCGTTCTTGAGCCGGATCATCATGAATCCGCCTCCGCCCAGATTACCTGCGGCCGGATGCGTCACAGCCAAAGCAAACGCAACGGCTATTGCGGCATCAACCGCGTTGCCGCCACGTTTCATGATGTCAACTCCTACTTGCGACGCCACCTGATTAGTTGAGGCCACGATGCCGTGCCGGGCGCGCACCGGGTCGCGAGAAGCCGCAAGGGCGATGGGGAACAATGTGCCTGGTGTAAAAGGTCCCAGCGATGTAACGAACAAGGCGAGAAGTAATGCTAGCGTTATGGCGACACGTCTGGACTTGAGCATGGCGATTAGATTCCTCCGACGAACCGACCAGGCGAAAACGTATTAGTCGGATCAAGTTGTTGTTTCACTCGTTTCATCAGGCCAAAAGATGTGCCGGTCCCACCCCACGAATCAAACTCAGTCTTAATTTCCGGCGGAGCACTTTCAACTATTAGACTGCCACCCAGCGCTTCCGCCTTCGTTCTAAGGCGTTCCAGCGCGCGTACTGCTTCCCGGTAATAGACCGGAGACTTCGCAATCACGCGCACCCGGCCATCGGCGACTCCGGCGTGCCACATTAACTGCGGATGCGAAGCATCATCAAGCTGCAGCAGTTCTCCCAGAAACTGCGGCAGCATGGTCGGCAAAACGTTTGCCCTCGAGATCAAGTGATCCTTCAATCGCAGCGGTCCTGCGGCCAATGCTTGCCACAAAGCTTCTTCATCACCGGCAAAGGTCGAACAAGTCACGTTTCCGGCTTTTCGAACCGCCGTCAGCGCTTGCGATGTCTGATGGACCACTGACTGGGAAGAGCCCGCGAACTTAATCAACAGCGTGTGATCTTTACCCGCTTGAAGATGGGCAGCGAAGCGGGGAGAGAGAATTTCGATCGCCTGGGGAAAGAGATGTGCTGTTAATAAAGAACGGGCGCCGGCCAGAAGGGAATCAAATGAGCCGAAGGCGATGATCGTTCGCGTTTGCTCAGGCATGGGACGCAATTTGAAAGTGACTTCTGTAATCAAGCCAAGTGTGCCGTAACTACCCGTAAAGAGTTTGCAAAGGTCGTAACCCGCTACATTCTTCACCACGTTACCGCCCGCTTTGATTGAGCGGCCATCTGACAGAATGACGTGCATTCCAATGACAAACGCACGGGGCCGCCCAAGACTTGAAGCTTCCACGCCGCCCAACCCTGTGGCCACCACACCGCCGAGGGTTGCGCGTCCATCGTCCGGCGGATCGATAGGCAACCATTGGCGGGCGCGCGCGATCTGGTTTTGGAAATCCGCAAACGGTACCCCAGCCTCCGCACTCGCGACCAGATCAGCCGGTTCGTGCTTGAGGATCCGCGTCATGCGATTCGTGCTGA
>JBDUCF010000334.1:0-3644 GCA_040003545.1 Pyrinomonadaceae bacterium
CCTGAAGTGTGCTCCAGCATGCGCACCGAAATGAATTTGGCAAAGGGCAGACCGGGCAGCGTTTGGATGAAGGGGTCTGCTGAGGATGTACAGAACGATCACTTGAAGCGGCGCACCGAGCTGTTCGACCTACCGCGGGCAACGGTGGCCCTGGCTAAAGACCGTCTGCTGGCCCTCATGCCAACGCTAGAAAAGCATTTCAAAATAAAACTCAACGGCTGTCAGGGTACAAAGTTCGTTATCTATAGAGAGGGCGATTTCTATGGACCGCACGCGGACCTCAGCAGTGACCCGGAAGCACCTCAATATGCCAGGGAGCGGCAGGTAGCGATCGTGATATTCCTGAACAGCGAAGCTGAGGAACCCGAGCCCGGTTTCTATTGTGGCGGAGCTTTGACTTTTTATGGACTCATAGATGACCCACAGTGGAACTCTTTCGGGCTGCCCCTGGTTGGAGAGGAAGGAATGTTGGCCGCGTTTTCTCCCAATCTGCTGCACGAAGTTAAGCCCATCACTTCTGGTGAGCGCTACTCCATCGCCAGTTGGTTTTTCTGAGGCCAGGAAGGGTAGCGGTGTCATTCCCCAAAGTGGCAAGCGAGATACCGAACTTCAAGAAATGAAAGACGTCCTGCACCGGTTGCAACCACGGGCGTCCAGCCGGTGATTCAGGCAGCGGATACGCGGGCCACGATCAAACTGACCCGCCTAAAAAAAGAGTAAACAGTTTCATAGTGCTTCCGGCCTGCTTAAGATCATGGTTATCGTCAAAATCTGCGGCATAACTAATCTGGGCGATGCTTTGGCTGCGGTGGAGGCTGGGGCCGATGCGTTGGGTTTCAACTTCTATCGACCCAGCCCCAGGTTTATTGAGCCCTCGGCCGCGCGCGCCATTATTAGTGAGTTACCACCCGCCGTATTGGCAGTCGGGGTGTTCGTTAACGAGAGTGATCCCGCCACTGCTGCCCGCCTGGCTGACGAAGCCGGCGTCTCCGCCATTCAGCTACATGGAGACGAGACTCCGGAGTACTGTCGCGCGCTTGATCCGCGCTATGTCATAAAGGTTCTCCGCGTCGATGACACTTATCGCCCGCAAGATGCGACCACTTATCAAACAAACGCAATCATGCTCGATGCTTTCGATCGCAAGATGCGCGGCGGTACGGGTCGGGTAATCGATTGGTCGGTTGCGGCTAATACGCGTCGATTGGTGAGAAGAATGTTCCTCTCCGGGGGCCTGTCCCCCGAAAACGTTGCCGATGCTATCAGGGCAGTTCGTCCTTACGGAGTTGACGCTTGTAGTCGCCTGGAGTCTGCGCTCGGACGAAAGGATTCGGACCGAGTGCGCTCTTTCATAGCGGCAGCTCGCTCAGTGCAGAGTGTCCAGCCGCCTTTCTGACGCAAACTGTCACACTACTCTGTCAGACTGGGCAACTGACAGTTTGCGTCACACAAACTTTCCGGCGTGCGCCCAGCATGCTGCTATACTCTGAACTCGATCTACCTTTATGAATGTTAGAGTCGCGACGGCCAATTCTGTGATCGACGACGCACGCGCTAAGGGCCGCGTGATGCTGGTCACCGACCACGACTCGAACTCCAGTCTGATTGCGGCGTTGGAGGGCGCGGGCTTTACTTTGGCGGGTGTGTCCCGAAGCATGGCGGCGGTGGTTTCCCTGCCACGCACCCGGCCTCATCTTGTGATTGCGGCCTGCGACTTGAAAGGGATTAGCGCGCTTGAGTTGGCCCGCAAACTTTCAATCTCGGAGGACTTCATTCCCTGCATTTTGGTGGGCGCCGAGCCGGCAACCGACCAGCGAAGGCAGGAAACCCTCGCGGCCGGCGCGCAGGATTATTTTCAACTGCCGCAGCAACTCCAGTTACTGCTGACGCGCGTCGGACACCTGGTGGCTCTGCGGCAGAACATTGACCGGCTGCGCGCTGAAGCGGACCTGGATCCGCTAACCGGGCTTGCGAACAGACGTCGCTTTCGCAAAGCACTCGGAAATGAGTTGGAAAGGTTTCGTCGATATCGAACTCCCTGCGCGCTGATCCTGCTGGACATCGATCACTTGAAGAAGATTAACGACGCGCACGGACATTCAGTGGGGGACGTCATGATTCGCCACGTGGCGGCCACGCTGGCAGGAGCTTCGCGCGACAACGATACTGCGGCGCGGCTGGGTGGAGAGGAATTCGCGCTGCTGCTTGCGGGCGTGAATGAAAAACAAGGCGTCACAGCTGCGGCTCGCTTGCAGCCGACGCTTTCCGCTGAGCCCGTCCAAGGCTATGGCCTGGTGACCGTAAGTCTGGGCGTGGCCGCGTGCCCGGGGCATGCGAACTCCGAACGCGCGCTCTATGCTGCCAGCGACAAGGCGCTCTATCGCGCGAAGAACGAAGGCCGAAACCGTGTGGTGGTCGCTCCCGCGATGGGGCTGGCGGCGCCAAATTAATGAATCGAGCGGAGATCCGCAGATTACGCAGATTACGCAGGACCCGGGAAATAAGTATTCACTCCTGGCCTCTTTCATTACGCCGGTGGCGTTGCCGAGGATTCGTTTCACTGATTTGAATCTGCGTAATCTGCGAAATCTGTGGATTTGTCCTGAAGTGATTTCGTTATCCCGTTCAGCAAACCGTTTCTACTGGAGCAGCACATGAGACTTAAACAATTATTGACGTTGGGTGGCCTCGCGCTGTTGCTTTTCGGCGCGTTCACCCTGGCCTTTGCGCAGGATGATCCGCACGCGATGCACATGAACATTGGTTGGGTGCCGCGCGAGATTCTTGAGCGGCCGGTGCCCTTGCATGAAGGCATCGGAACAATTCACGAAGCCGTGACCACACCATCCAAAGAGGCGCAGGCTTTCTATGACCAGGGTCTGGCGTATTTGCATTCGTACGTCTGGATTGAAGCAGCGCGCTCGTTCAATCAGGCGCTACGCAGCGATCCGAAGTTAATGATGGCCTACATAGGATTGAGCCGGGTGTATTCGAACCTGAACGATGACCCGGCTGCGCGCACTGCATTGATCCAGGCGCAGGCCTTGTCGGCGAACGCGAGCGAGCGCGAACGCCGGCGCATTACCATTCGCGCGAAACAATTGGAGGCCACGGCTGAACCGGCTAACCGGCAGAAACATCTCGATTACAAGAAAGCGATCGATGATGCGCTTGCGGCTGATATGAACGACGCAGAATTGTGGCTGTTGCGGGGCAACGCCGAAGAACCCGTGGCCTCAGGGCGCGGCCAGCGTGGCGGTGCGGCCTCTATTGCTTTCTACGAAGCGGCACTTTTGCGATCGCCTGACAATTTCGCGGCACATCACTATCTTATTCACTCTTATGAAACGATTGGCCGCGTTGAAGAGGCACTGAAACACGGAGAAGAATACGCGGGCCAGGCCTATATGATTCCGCACGCGCACCACATGTACGCCCACGACCTGCGCCGCGTCGGCCGTGTCGAAGAAGCCATTGAGCGATTCCGCAAAGCCGATGATCTCGAGAACGCCTACTATGCGAAGGAGAAAATCTCAAAAGATTACGACTGGCACCATGCGCACAATCTGAACTTGCTGGCAACCTGCTATCAGTATCAGGGCCAAATGAAAACCGCGGAGCGCTTGTTGCGCGAGTCCGCCAGC
>JBDUCF010000052.1:0-12286 GCA_040003545.1 Pyrinomonadaceae bacterium
GACGGGCTCGTATTTGCCTGGCCCGAAGCTGACCAACCTGGCGACGCCAAGGGTCATGCCGGACTCGAGCTGCAGGATGCAGAACACGAGCACGGCAACGGCCAGTCGCGTTAGTACTGGGACCGCTGAGTTCGTGCTAGCATGATATCGTTACAGGCGTTGGTTGCCCTGCTTAAGAGAACGATGGAGCAAGAGTCATTTATCGAAGATCGTGAAGAGTTGTGCGCGCTGGCTCCAGTGGCGAGTGCGCCGATTCGCCACCATGTTTTCGTGTGCAGTGGAAAGTCCTGCCTGGCTGTCGGCAGCGCTGAAGTCAAAGAAGCTTTCGAGCAGGAATTGAAGACGCGCGGCATACTTTTTGGCAAAGAGAAAAAGGGAAAGAACCCGAAAGGAAGCGTCATCCTTACCGAATGCGCCTCAGTTGGTTTCTGTGCGATCGGCGCCGCAGTGATGATTTATCCCGAGGGGGTCTGGTACGCGCAGGTCCGGACAGAAGACGTTCCTGAGATCATTGAAGAGCACATCCTGAATGGTCGCGTGGTCGAGCGGTTGGCGCTGTTGAAGGTACCTGCGGAAGGAAACACTGATGCAACGAAGCGCGACCAGGCGTCGAATTGGGAAGCTTAGTGGAGACGTCCGATGCTAGGCGACGCTGGCTGCTTCCTTCGGTTTCCAGCGCAACACAGGTTTGCGAGCGGCGGCAGCTTCATCGAGCCGGCCTATGCGGGTTGAATGAGGAGCGTTCAAGACCAGTTCCGGATTTTCGATCGCTTCGCGCGCAATCGATTGCATTGCCTCAATAAATTGATCCAATTCCTGGTGGCCTACTGATTCGGTGGGCTCTATCAGCATTGCCCCCGGCACAATCAAAGGAAAATAGATCGTCATCGGATGGAATCCGTAATCGATCAGGCGCTTGGCGATGTCCAGAGTGTGCACGCCTTTGCGCGTTTGCCACTTATCAGTGAAGACAACTTCATGCATTGGCGGCGCCGCAAATGGTTTTTCATAATCTTTGGCAAGCCCATTCGCAATGTAGCGAGCATTCAGGACAGCCGCTTCCGTCGCTTCGCGCAAGCCGTCATAACCGTGCGTCAGAATGTACGCCAGCGCGCGCAACATCATGCCGTAGTTTCCCAGGAACGCTTTGACACGGCCAATCGATTGGGGACGATCGAAATCGAGTTGGTAGGTTGCTTGTTTGTTCTGGGGGCCAGTACTCTCCCCTTCGCTACCGTTCCGGGTTCTGACAACGCGCGGCACCGGCAGGAACGGTGCAAGCTCTTTAGTGCAACAGCAGGGCCCTGATCCTGGACCACCACCGCCGTGCGGCGTCGAAAACGTTTTGTGCAGATTCAGGTGAATGACATCCACGCCCATGTCACCCGGCCGGGCCACGCCTACCAGAGCGTTCATGTTCGCGCCATCCATGTACACTAAACCCCCGGCGTCGTGAACAATCCCGCAGATCTCTTTTATGTTTCTTTCAAAGAGTCCGAGCGTGTTCGGGTTCGTCAGCATCAAGCCCGCCACCTCGCCATGCGCGCACAGTTCGCGCAGGTGATCGAGATCGGTAAGGCCTTCGCTGGTCGATCGAATCGTTTTCACTGTGAAGCCGGACAGATGCGCCGAAGCCGGGTTTGTGCCGTGCGCTGAATCCGGAATCAGCATCGTGCGTCGTTTGGCGGAAGCGCCTTCGCCATCGCGAGCATCTATGAACGCGCGAATAATCATAACGCCGGTCATTTCTCCATGAGCGCCGGCGGCCGGTTGCAAAGAGATGCCCGGTAACCCGGTGATTTCCGCGAGATACTGCTCCAGCTCGTAAATCACCGCCAGCGCGCCCTGCGCTTCTTCTTCAGCGGCCAGCGGGTGGAGGTTGGCAAAGCCGGAGATGCGCGCAATCTTTTCGTTCAAGCGCGAGTTGTACTTCATCGTGCAGGAGCCCAGCGGGTACAAGCCCAGGTCGATCGAGTAGTTCCATGTCGATATGCGGGTGAAGTGGCGCACGACATCCACTTCGCTGACTTCCGGCATGCCTCGGAGATCGTCATCGCGCTGAAACTCTTTGGGAACGAGTTCGTCCAGCGGGGTCTCATCTACATCCAGCGGCGGCAGGCGATAGCCGATGCGGCCCGGCTGCGACCGCTCAAAAATCAGCGCCTCGTTGGGGCTGAGGTGCGAAGTAACCTTGGTGATTTCAGATTTCATTACGTTTAGAGGCGGGCTACTGCCCGCCTGTATGTTGAGCCCGAACGAGACGGGCGGGCATTAGCCCGCCTCTAAACAGAGTTACCGATCGAGAGTAACCCGTCTACCAGAGCATCGATTTGTTCGCGGGTGTTCATCTCGGTAACGCAAACCAGGAATTCGTTCGGCCTGTCGGAATAGAAACGAGACAAAGCGATCCCTCCGTCGATCCCTTTTTCCTGCGCCAGCCGGGCCAGCAAGTCTTTGGCATCGAGCGGGGCGCGCACGACAAACTCATTAAAGAATGGCGCAGAGTAGGGAACTGCGAAGGCTTCAATCCCGCTTATTCGTCGCGCCGTGTACGAGGCTTTTTGCGCGCATTGTTGCGCCGCTTCCTGGACTCCGTACTTGCCCATAGTTTCCAGATAGATCGTAGCTGCCAGCGCAATCAGTCCCTCGTTCGTACAAATGTTGGAGGTGGCTTTCTCGCGACGGATATGTTGTTCGCGAGTCGCCAGCGTTAGCACGAAACCGCGCCGGCCCTGCTTGTCATAAGCTTCCCCGACCAACCGGCCCGGAATCTGCCGCGCGTATTTATCGCGCGTGGCAAACAGCCCGAGATAAGGACCGCCGAAAGATAAAGGCACGCCGAATGACTGACCTTCGGCCACGACAATGTCGGCCCCGCACGCTCCCGGGGAACGCAGCAGACCCATAGACATTGCTTCCGTGATTGCCACGATTAACAGCGCGCCGGCGGCATGTGCCTTTTCGGCCAGTGGCGCGAGGTCTTCAATACAGCCGAAGAAGTTCGGTGATTGGACCACGATTGCTGCGGTGTGCTCGTCAAGGGAGTCGAAAGCTGCCGAGCGAGTCTGTCCGCTGCCGGGATCAAAGTCAGCGCGCTGCAATTCGATGCCCGCGTGCTGGACGTATGTCTGCACGACCTCCAGATATTGAGGGTGTACTGCCGATGACACGATCACTTTTGAGCGCCGGGTAACGCGTTCAGCCATCAGGACTGCTTCGGCCAGACCGGTTGAGCCGTCATACATCGATGCGTTGGCGACATCCATGCCGGTAAGCTGGCAGACCATGGTCTGAAATTCAAAAATGGTTTGTAACGTGCCCTGGGAGATTTCCGGCTGATAAGGAGTGTAGGCCGTGAAGAATTCGGACCGCGAAATCAAATGGTCCACAATGGTGGGAATGTAGTGCGAATAAGCACCGGCCCCCAGGAAGCTTATGCGGCGCGCCGCCGCGTTTCGCTCGGCCATCCGGTCAAAGCGAGCCAGCAACTCGATCTCCGAGAGAGCGCCCGGAACTTTCAGGTGCTCCGGCAATCGCAAATCTTGCGGAATCGAATCGAAAAGTTGTTCAATCGAACCGACGCCGATCTGGTGAAGCATTTCGGCGCGTTCGTCCGGCGAGTTGGGAATGTAACGCAAGTTCTATTCGCTCTCGGCTTTCGTAAAGTCTTCGTATTCGGCCGCCGTAAGCAGGCTATCGACCTCGCCGGGGCTTTTCATCTTGATCTTGATCATCCAGCCTGCGCCATATGGGTCTTGATTAACTTTCTCCGGCTCGTCTTGCAGCGAATCGTTTGCTTCGGTGATTTCACCGGAAACTGGCGTAAAGATTTCCGACACAGCCTTAACCGATTCGACGGAGCCAAACGACTCGTGGGCCGCGAACTCATCGCCGGCCTTGGGCAGCTCGACATAAACAACGTCGCCCAGCGCATCCTGCGCATGGTCGGTAATGCCGACGACGCCGACATTACCTTCGACACGAATCCATTCGTGATCTTTACTGTAATGCAGGTCTTCCGGAACGTTCGCCATGAGTTTCTCCTATTAAGGCCGTGACCAGTTATGGCCGTGACAAATAAATGCTTGTCACGAATTCTTCTCTCGTTTGTAAAAGGGCGTTGGAACTATGCGCGCGCTGACGGGGCGGCCCCGGACATCAATTTGCAACGCCTGACCTTCGCCGGCAAGCTCGGCCGGCACATATGCCATGCCGATGTTCTTCTTGAGGTACGGCGCTGGACTTCCGGACGTCACGCGGCCCACTTGCCGTCCGTCAATCAGCACGTCCTGGTTGTCGCGGGCGATGCCGCGTTCGGTGACTTCAAATCCCACCAATCGCCGTTGCACACCCTCTTCTTTTTGCTTCGCCAGAATCTCGCGACCGATGAAGTCGCCTTTGTTTAATTTACAGATCCAACCCAGGTTCGCTTCCAGCAGTGTCGTGGTGTCGTCAATCTCATGTCCGTAAAGTGCCATGCCGGCTTCCAGTCGCAGTGTGTTGCGTGCAGCCAGGCCACAGGGTAAGACGCCTTTGTCAGTGCCGAAGCTTCCGGCATCCAGGATCTTGTTCCAAAGCTGCTCGCCTTTCTCCGCGGCGGCATAAACTTCGAAGCCATCTTCGCCGGTGTAACCCGTGCGGGAAACAATCGCCTGCACGCCGTCAACTTTCCCTTCCCGGAAGTGATAATACTTAACTTCATCAAGCGATAAATCGGTTAAGGGCTGCAGAATCTTCAGCGCCTCCGGTCCTTGCAATGCGAGCTGGCAATACTCGGCGCTGACGTTCCGCAGTTCCAGCGTTTCGTTGCTCTGATGCGACCGGATCCACTCCCAATCTTTCTCGGTTGTTCCCGCATTAACTACCAGCAGCAGGTGATCGGCGGCAAAACGATAGACCAGGAGATCATCTATCACGGTCCCCTGCGGGGTTGTTAGCGCAGAGTATTGCGCCTGCCCATCTACCAGCTTGGCCGCATCATTGGACACCAGGCGATTAACGAAGGAGATCGCATCGACGCCGCGCACATCGATTTCACCCATGTGCGAAACATCAAAAAGGCCTGCGTGCGTGCGTGTGCGCAGGTGTTCTTCAACCGTGCCTGCCGGGTACTGCACTGGCATGTCCCAACCGCCGAAATCGACCATGCGCCCGCCCATGCGCCGGTGCGCGGCGTTCAAGGGCGTTCGTTTCAGATCAAGTGCAGGCGCAGTCACGTGTGATTCCTTCACACTCTCTTGCTGTTAGATACGGTTATTTTGCCTGAAGGTTGAATGAGATCGGAAACTAGCACGCGGCGCGAGAGTGCGTCAAGTGAACGTTTTGAAGTCCTGATTCGAAGTCCTGATTCAATGTGAAGTGCGAGGTTTTATCATTCACCGGCCCCAGCCGGGTGCTGCGACCGATGCTACTCCCCATAACCATTTTCAACGGTTTAGATCGCAAGCCGTTGAAACGGCTTCGGGTTTGCTCCCGGCCAAGTCACCTGGTTGACGCCAGGTGTGAATGAGACTTCGAGTGAACCTATAGGTGGGAAAAATGGAAAGCGTTGTAGGTCTTAAGAGGTCCAGCTCAGGCAATGCGGGAAATCAGAAGTTGTTTTCCCGCACATCGACCTTCTGTACCGTGAAGACGACGCGCATCGTGTCGGGGCGCCCATCAAGCGAGGCCGGAACGAAGGCTGCATTTTTGCGCAGGGCATCCTGAAACTCGTCGAGCATGCGTTGGTCGCGCGGCGGATACACGACGCTGGCCAACGAGGCATTGCCGTTGCTGTACACGTCTGCCACCACGATCATGTCGTCCGAGCCCGTGTTATTCACATCATGTCCATGTGACAAAGATCGGGTCATTGCGGCCAGCGCGCCGCGCGGATCCAGGCTGGGAGACTCTACTGAGTAAGGGGCGCGCAGCGCTGCGTAGCTTTCCGAGCTTATCGGCCGGTTGATGTCATAGGTGCTGGGTGCGCCGGCGGCGTACTTAGAGGTTTCGTTTGCCACCTGAGCTTCACGCAACGCGACCATATGCGGCCGAAGGCCGGCGAACATGCTTGAGAAAAGCAGGATCGAGGCAAACGAACTGACCGCGTAAGGCAGAAGTCGAGGCTGCAGCCAGTTTGCTATTTGAACGGCGAGTGGCCGGACTGGTTCACGTTCGCGCGCGCCGGCTTCGGTAGCCAGTGCCTGGCTGATTGTCGTGGCCAGGTTCGGTGGTGGCAGCGCGCGAGTTAGCCGGCCAAGATTCCGAGCAAGTGAACGAAGTTCCGCCAACTGCGCCCGACAGACTGGACACAGCCGCAGATGATCGTCGCACGCCAGCCTGGTGGACAGCGCGAGAGCGTCATCATCGTAAAGCGAAAGCCCTACTTGTATTTCGTCACATGACATAGGTCATTTTCGATTGCCAATTGCCAATTGCCAATTGCCGATTTCCAATTGTCGATTGGCTCCTGATCTGCACAGCTGCGTTTCCGATTGCGTTCCCCGCGTTCTGCACTATTGTCTTTCAAATCGGCAGTCGCCAATCGGTAATGCCCAGATGGTTGGCCGACCCCGGCTGCTCCCTTTTTTTGAAAGGAAGCAACTTCGGCTCAGTAGGTGACGTCCCCCCTTGCGACCGCCTGAGCGAAACCCAAGACCCAGCAGCAGCATTACGCCACTTGGGATCCTGAAACGGGCTGTTGCTGGCCACGTTTTCAAATCGCTCCCACCGCCCGCTGTCGGCTTCGTCTCATTCCAAACCGTTCGTCACTTCGACCCTTTTGGCACCGAGTTGTTGTGAAGCCGGGGCAGGCCAACCATCCGATCATTTCCGATTTCCGATTGCCAATTTCCGATTGAAACGAACTAGTTGATCGCTTCTTCAAATCGGCAATCGGCAATCGGCAATTGGCAATGCTTTACAAAGATCCGACGAGCTTTCGTTTCAGCTCTAAACGACCTCGAGACAATCTGGACTTGACGGTGCCGATGCTGATTTCCAGAGTTGCCGCAATCTCTTCATAACTAAACCCTTCAACATCACGCAAAATTACTGCTTCGCGATAAGACCGGCCCAGGCTATTCAGCGCGCTACGCAATACCGTCTCACGTTCATGGGCCAGCGTCTCCTGTTCTGGATTTACTTCGTCACGCGCCGCCAATCTGTCGCTAAGCGGTTGTTCAGACTGGCCGTTTGGGGCGTCGAGCGAGATGTGCCCGTCGCGGCGCCGGCGGCGCCACCAACGCCAGCGGTTGCGCGCCTGATTGATGGCGATGCGGTAAATCCATGTTTTCAAATCAGCTTCGCCGCGAAACCGGCTAATACTTTGGAACGCGCGCAGAAACGTTTCCTGGGTCAAATCGCGCGCTTCTTCCGAATCTTCCGTCAGGCGATAGAGGAGCGCATATACATCGCCGGATCGCTCCTTCACCAGGCGCTCGAACGCCGCCGCTTCCCCCCGCTTTAGTCTTTCAAGGAACTGCTCATCAACTGGCAAACGGATATCGACCGAGGTTGCGCCGCCAACCTGTTCCAAGCTCCCGTGTCCGCGGAGCGCGATCTGCTCTCCGTAGCTCACTTGGTACCCCTGGGACCAGGAAACTCAATAGAAGAGCAAATTCGCCGTTTCCCGGACAGTCGCGCGTTTAGACACCCTCTCTTCATGGTTTGTTCCCGGTAAGGCTCTCGCCCCTCGTCGTTATGTTGATCTATCTTCAAGCCTCGTCCCCCGTCGTTCCCGCTACTTGGATGAAACAATCCGGCGATTGTGTTCCTGACGATAGTCCTGGTAACGCAAACTGTTAGTTTGTGGCTCGACTGGAGCTTGACTTAGTTGCTGATGTCATTGGGCCACCGTTGTACTACTGGTAAGCACCCGAACTGCATCACGACCCTTGAGTTACACCTGCTTGACAAGCTCTGAGACCGACCGCTAGAGTGGCGTTTTCGCCAATCATACACTAAAAAGAACGCGCGCTACCGTGGGTTCTTGCGAAGGAAGAAGCAGTGGCTGGTTATAAAAAGAAACGCGCCCGCGAGCTGAAACACGACCGGTTTCGCGATACGACCATGACCTTGCTCGATCGGCTGGGCAACCGGCTGGAAGGTAAGGGCCGGCACATTCTGTACGGTCTGGCCGGGGCGGTTGTGGTTTTCCTGCTTGGATATGCCGTGATTACGTGGCGAGGGCGTCACACTGAGGAAGCAGAGCGCGCCCTCGGCCGCGGGATTAAGATTGCGACTGCCAGCGTTTCATCGTCACCGGGGGCAGATCCCGGCGAGGTTCATTTCGCCAGCGAACAGGAGCGAGCGCAAAAAGCGATCGAGGAGTTTCGCAAAGTAGAAGCGAAGTATGGAGAGCCCTATCGTTCCGAGGCGCGCTATTTTATCGCCACCAATTCGTTGGTCGTCGATCGCCCGAAAGGCATCAGTGACCTGGCAACACTCGGCGGCGGCAGCAATCGTGAAGTGGCCACGCTGGCAAAATTTGCTTTGGCGCAAGCTAAGGAAGAGGATCGCAGCCTGGATGAAGCTGCAGCACTCTATGGCGAGCTGGCCAAACAGAAGGATGGGGTGGTGACTGAAGAAACAGCCAACCTTCGTCTGGCGCTCGTGTACAAGAAGCAGGGCAAGAAAAAGGAGGCTGCAGATCTGTTGTTCAATATTGTGGACGCAGCCCGCAAAGCCAGGGATGCGGACGGCAAACCTGCTTCACAATCAGCGGCTGCTCGCGAAGCCGCCACGGAATTACAGAAGATCGATGCTGCCCGCTACGCCCAACTTCCGCCAGAGGCTTCGGCAATGGAGCTACCGCTCGGATAATGATCTTCGATCTTTGAGCTTGTTCTTGATTCAAGATTAAAAGCTCGGGACCTGCGATGGACAATCTCACTCACTCGCTGACGGGATTGATCGTTGCGAAAACTGGAATAGAGCGATTGTCCCCGGCGGCCACTACGGTGTGCGTGATCACCGCGAACGCGCCGGACCTCGATGGCCTCATTCTTCTCACCAGCGGGCGTTGGACTTACCTGCAACATCACCGCGGTATTACCCATTCAATTGCCGGCACGCTGGTTTTAATTTTTTTAGTTCCTTCCATCTGCTACGCCGGCGATCTCGCGCTCGCGCAAATCCGAAAAAGACCGGGGCGGTTGCGTTATGGCCCGCTCTTACTGGCTTCGTCGATAGCCGGCGTCACGCATCCGATAATGGATTGGACCAACAATTACGGCGTTCGTCTGTTGCTGCCCTGGAGCGGCAAATGGTTCTACGGCGATCTGGTTTTCATAATTGATCCCTTGCTTTGGATAGTTCTGGGTGGGGCGGGGTACCTACTGACTTCCCGCAGCAAAGGACAGTCGGTCTTCTGGGTTGTGCTCGCCCTGATCCTGACAGCAGCAATTCTTTTCATCCCGCAGCAACGCGAAGTCTTTCCGCATAGGACCGCCTTCCGCGTCGTCTGGATGCTAATACTCGGCGGTCTCTTTCTCGCGCGGCGCGCACGGCTGGGAGACCGTCTCCAAAGTTCGCTGGCAATCGGCGCAATTGCCATCGTGGTTCTCTACTGGAGCGCGCTGGGAATGGCGCACCATCGCGCTTACGGGCAGGCATTAGCAATAGCGAATCAGCTCGCCATGCTTCGCGGCGAAACAATAGTTCAAGTGGCGGCTATGCCCACGCTGGCAGATCCTTTTCATTGGCAGTGTATATCTGATACCGATCGCGCCATATATCGTTTCCAGACTTCCATAATTGGCGGGCCGCCGCCGCTCGCTGAGGTGGAGAGATTCGAGAAGCCGAAACAAGACGAGCAGGCAGCGATTGCCACCGCGGCGCAGGATGATCGAGCCATGGTCTTGCTGGGTTTCGCGCGTTTTCCCGTAGCCAGGGTGAAGAATCTGGACTGCATTGGCCAAACTGTCGTGCAATTCGCCGACTTGCGCTACACTGAGCCTGGCGGTGCGCGGCGAGGAGTTTTCGCTCTGAACGTTGAAATTGCATGCCCGGCGAAAACGAAGAAAGTTGAGCAGAAGTGAGCGACAGCAGCCAGATGGAAAAGCAGAAGGCGCTTATCGAAGCAACCAGAGCGCGGGTGATGCCACCGGCGAAACACGCCACGCTTGCCAGCGTGCGCATATCGCCCGGCGGCTACCTTGCGTTCGCGGCGATCTTCACCTTTGCCTCCCTCATTCTGCTGCGGGCCGGACATGATTTGGCGGCCCTGATCAGTGTAGCCCTGACCTGGCTAATCATTCCCATCGTTATTGCGACCGATCGAGTTACCTACGACGGCCAGGCTCTGTTCCGGCGCGGACTGGTAGCCGCTTTCGCGCGCTTCATTAAAGGACGCCCCATCGAGTTGCGCGTAGCTGATATCGAGCGCGCGGAGACCACCGCGGTGCGCACGGTCAGGCGCGGTGGCCGGGTGCGCTATCGTTACCGCACCGAAGTCGCAGGGAAGGGGATTAGTTTCGTATTCGCATCCGGCAGAGGTTTTCGCCAACTGGTGAAACTAGCCTTTGTGTCGGTTTCCGACGACAAGCTTGATGCGCGCACTCGGGAGTTGCGGGACCATCTGACGGATTCCAGCTCGCTGCGTCAGACATTGCAGCTTCTGCGTCTCGCGTCCTCCAGTGTTCTTGAGAATGCCGTGGACGCACTGCCGCCGCCGGGAAATAAAAAAATTCGGCATCAGCGCGCGGTCCCTTCAGAAGAAATATCCTTAGAAGATATTGAGCGGGCGCGATTGCTGCGTGCTGCTGCCAACCAGTTGCGCATCGCGGGCCGTTTGCGAGAATCGGCGGAAGCCTTTCGGCGCGCGCTGTTGGTCATGCCAGATGATGGCGGCATGCTTTACGAGTTTGCCCGGCTGCTGCGTTCGCAAGCGAGCGCGTTGGGCCAGGCCCGACTGCTATCGCGGGCCCGCGCGGCGTTAAGGCTGGCTGTGTCGCGTGAGCTTCGCAATGCCTCAAGCAGAGACCAGGCCGAACGTTTGCTTAATCGCATGGGCGAGACTTTTCTCGAATTAGGAGATGCCGGACCCGCTACCCGCGCTTTTCGCAGGGCCCTGGAAATCAACCCGCGGACCTTCCGCGCT
The DNA here is from genome assembly GCA_040003545.1 of Pyrinomonadaceae bacterium. Lineage (GTDB taxonomy): Bacteria > Acidobacteriota > Blastocatellia > Pyrinomonadales > Pyrinomonadaceae > DASXRU01. The sequence continues at coordinate 11,081 of JBDUCF010000052.1, forward strand.
CAACTTGGCCTCGCTGACATAGCCCTGCGCGATGGCAAACTCGCGCACGTAATTCATCATTACAATGATGCGGCCAGGATCGCTTCCGATGAAGCCCTGGTGCGCTTTGCCCGTCGTGAAGCTGATTACTATGCGCGGCTGAACGATGATGAAGATTATCTCGCGGCAGAGTTACGACGGATTAACTGGCTACAAAATGCTCAACGGATTCAGAGCCTGGCAGCGCGCAGCGGTCTGGCGAGTATTTTTTTGGCGCTGGTGGGTCCGGCAATCAGCCCGATGGTGGGTTCGATAGGTCTGGCATTCGCCACTTCCTCAATCGTGGCTTGGGCCGGAACATTGCTGGCCACGCGGTTCCTAAGACCGCGGCGCAGATTTCAGCCCGCGTCCTAAATTGCAGAAGCCCGACCGTCAGGGAGGGCTCCCATTGAGTATCCTCGGGAGCCGTTTCTGACGGCCTGGCTTCTGCTTCGTTTCCAGTTGTTATGGAAAGGGCTCAGTGGGGGGCGAGCCGCCTTCAGACGGCTTTCCCGAAGGGCTAATAAACAGCGCTTTTAGCGCTCGAGCCGCTGAGCAAGCTAATGGTAAGCGCGCTTCAGCGCGCTTACCATTAGCCGCTTTAACACTACGGCTAAAGCCTCGATGAAAAGCCCGCTTAAGCGGGCTTTGGCATTTTGCTGCGTCCTGACCCGGGCGTAAAACGCCCGGTCTAGTAACCCTGCGGGGAAGCCGCGTGAACGCGGCTAAGGAAATTCAACTCTTCCTTTTGGACCTCTTCGTCGCGCCGCTTCGGGTCTTCGTCCTGGCTCCGGACTCCTTCTCAGCATCTTGCGATGTTTCGACTTCAACCCTAATAACAGAGCCCGCGGTTTGCGCGATTGAGTCCGCTGCTCCCGCGATCAGATCACCGACCGCCCCGGCGACTTCGCGGGGAATCTCTCTTACCGGTTGGGGAATGATCGTGCGCGCAGCTTGATCCCCAGCGGATGCCACGGCAGCCAATGCATTTGGCTCGGGATTAAGAAACGCGTCCCAACGATAGCGCGGACGCTCGCGGGATTCCGCTAATCGTTTGAATACCAGGTCCGTCACAGCGTCCGTAACCCAGCCGTGATAGAACTCGCCCACGGATTGCAACTCGGCATCGGGCGCAGGATTCATAAAATCGATCGCGTAGGGCACGCCGTCCTTGATGGCGAACTCCAC
>JBDUCF010000335.1:0-3632 GCA_040003545.1 Pyrinomonadaceae bacterium
GTTGCCTGATGATGACCGTGGTCGTTGTTGGTAACGGAGTGGTTAGTGATGATCACATCGGGGCGAAGTTTTCTGATCTGCAGGACCATTCGGCGCAACGCTTCTTCATGACCCCAGAAGCGAAACGCTTCCCCGGCGGATTTCGAATAGCCAAAATCCTTCAAGCCGAGGAAGTATGGCTCCGAGCCCTGGATCTCGGCGGCAGCCCTGGTCTCGCGCGCGCGAATCGCTCCCAAATCTTCGTAAAGCTCCGGCCCAATTGCATTCTGTCCGCCTTCGCCAAAGGTCGAGAAGACGCTGACCGTATGCGTGCCATATTTCCGCCGCATAACGATCAGCGACGTTCCATCCTCGTCGTCCGGATGGGCCGCGATGCACATCACCGTCCATGGGTTCGTCAGATCGAGCAGTGCTTGATAGAGCGCGATGCGATCTTCGTTGGTGGCTGTGGCCGAAGTTGGCGTCGTTGTCTGCTGAGCGCGCGGGCCGGTGATAAGCAGCGCCAGACAAAAAAGACTTAGCGCGATTCGAGTGATGTTTCGGTTCATTGGAGTTTTAAGTTACTGAGCGACAGTTTAACCGCAGAGGGCGCAGAGGTCACGCAGAGGGCGCAGAGGACTACACAAAGCGGGGCAGTAGCCCGACCGTAAGGGAGGGCTCATAAAAGTTGCGATGGCAGTCAAGAATCGCCTGGATGTTGATCTATCTCTGTGCATGGATCGTCTGATGATCTTAATGGAGCCCTCCCTTACGGTCGGGCTACTGCCCTATTGCGATCATCAAGCCGTTCGCTCTAGTCGCCCGGCGATGATCATGGCGATCGCAATCATGGCGATCAAGATCACACCGTAGGCCGCGGCCGTTCCCAGATTGAAATCGCGCATAGCCGAAGCGATGGCAATCGAAACGGGCCGGTTTTCCGGCGTGAAGACCAGGACTGACGCAACGTACTCGCCCAGCGCGATCACGAATGCCAGCAACGTTCCCGCCAAAGCGCCGGGCGCAATCAAAGGCAAGCGTACCCGCACAAACCTTCGCCACCAGTTGGCACCCAGGCTGCCGGCGGCTTCTTCGAGGGCGCGGTCCAACTGTTCGATGCTCGCCTGTACGGCGCGAACCACCAGCGGCATGAAACGCAGGAAATACACCACCGGCAGAATCCAAAACGTTCCCACCAGAATGAACGAGCCGGTTAGCGCATTCGGCCGGCCATAGGCTTCAGCAATTGCGACCGCCAGGACTGTGCCCGGCAAGGCCCATGGAACCAGCACCAGAAGAGACACCAATCGTTTCCATCGTTTGCGTTTACCGGTAGCGGTCAACGCGGTCACGCAGAAACTCCAGACCAGCGCAGCGAGGGCGGCAATCCCTGCCATCAACAGGCTGTTTACGAACACAGACCGCGCATCTACATCGGTGGCGAGATGGGCAAAGTTCGAAAGAGTATAAACAGGCGGCAGAGTTTGCGTGGTCCATGAACCATCCTTCGAGAAACTTACCAGCACGAGTGTGGCTATTGGCAACGCCAGGGCGATGCTAAAGACGATTCCGCAGACAGCCGCCAGCGCTCGCGTCGTGCCGCTTCCAAGCGGCCGGCGCCTCCGCGTGGCGCCCTTCATTGCCGCGGCCGCAAACCGGCGCGTGCCTTCGTATCTTTGAAAGAATAAGAGCGCGCCCAGCGAGATCGCCGCCAGCAAGACTGTTTCGGCCAACGCTGCGCCGGCGTCGTTGCGTTGTCGCGCATTGAAAATCTCCAGCGTCAACACGCGCACATTGCCGCCAAACAACAGAGGGGCGCTGAAGCTGGCCATCGATGTCATAAACGTCAGCAGCCCGGCCGCAACTAAAGAGGGCGTTAGCTGCGGCAAGATGACCCGCCGCATGACATTCATTGGTCGCGCCCCCAGGCTGCGCGCTGCTTCGGCAAGTCCTGCATCCACGCGTTGCAGTCCCGCGCCCGTCAGGATGTAAAAGAACGGATACATCGTGTACGTGTGAAACAGAAGCAGTGCACCCCAGCCCCGCAAAGACCACGGCGTGCTGGTCAAATGAAACAGGCGTTGCACCACACGCGCCAGGATGCCTGACTCGCCACAGAGAAAGATGAACGCGACTGTGCCTACCAGCGGCGGCAGCACGAGTGGCAACGCCGCCAGGATGGCGAAGAAGCGGCGTCCGGGAAATGCATAGCGTTCGAAGAGGAAGGCGAGCGGCACGCCGACCAGCGCGCATAACACAACAGTCAAGACTGAAAGCAGGATGCTGGTCCACGCTGATTCGAGTATCGCGCGTTGGGAAAGAGTCTCGACAAAGGTCGATAGCGACCAGTGCCCATCGCGTTGCAATGCGGCGCTGATTGTTTGCAGATTCGGATATACAACGCCATAGAGCAGGACCAGCGATGTGATCAGCACGAGAATCCAACGTGGTGAAAAAGAAAGGCGTGAAGGCGTCATGATTTGAGTAGTCGCCAGCTCAATGATTTTTCCACCGCGATGCGGTTGTGTCCTCCAGCCCCACGTTGCCGCTCCGGCTACGTGGGGTAACAGAGAAGGAACGATTATTCAACCGCAACGCGGTTGCGTCATCCCAATTATTCATCAAGGGCGGACGCAACCGCTTTGCGGTTGAACATCTGCTACGACGCTTCACCCAGGGTAGCCGAAACGGCAACCCTGGGCTGGTGGTCACAACCGCCTCGCGGTTGTACGATCTCATCAGTCATTCTTTCAACAACCCGATTCGATCTGACGGAAGCATGACGGTGCACGATTCACCGACGGAAAGATCATCCGCGTTAATAATCAGGGCCTCGATTATGAGTCCGTTCGCGTCCAGCCTGAGCGTCGTGGTTGCGCCGGCAAATTCGATCTGCTTGACCGACGCTCGCAACCTATTATCGGATGATTCGCCAGGCGCTGGCTCTGCTGATTCGTCGCCTCTTGAAACCACAACCGCTTCCGGACGAATTGCCAGCATGCACGGTTTGTTCATTGGCAATCTGACCAGTTGCTCGTGAGTGGCGTTGACCGCCAACACGTATCCGCCCTCCAGCGTTTTGAACTTTGTCCGGCCGGCGTCGCTCGAAGTAAGCCGAATCGCATTGATCAAGTTGTTGCGGCCCAGGAAGCGGGCTACCGCCAGGCTGGCCGGCCGCTCATAAAGTTCGCGCGCCGTGCCAATCTGCAAGATGCGTCCTCCGCTCATCACCGCGATCCGATCGCAGAGCGCGAAGGCTTCTTCCTGATCATGAGTGACGTAGACGGCAGTGAGGCCCAGACGCGTAACGAGCTGGCGCAACTCGCCGCGAGTCTCTTCGCGCAAAGCAACGTCAAGATTCGAGAGCGGTTCGTCGAACAAAAGGAGCGCCGGTTCGACGGCTATGGCGCGGGCTATGGCGACGCGTTGCTGCTGTCCCCCCGATAGCTCATCAACTCGGCGTTTTTCATAGCCGGCAAGCTGGACCAGTTCGAGCGCGCCCGTTACACGTTCGGCAATTACTTGCTTCTGTAGATGCCGCGCCCGCAGACCGAAGGCCACATTCTCGAAGACGTTCAGGTGAGGGAACAGCGCATAATTTTGGAAGACCATGCCGAAGCCGCGACTTTCGGCGGAAACGTTTGTAATGTCCT
>JBDUCF010000053.1:0-12260 GCA_040003545.1 Pyrinomonadaceae bacterium
GGCAACGGGACATCGAAGGCGAGCACTGGGACAGCCGCGGACGGAGCGGCCAAACGAGCCACCTACCTGGCGCAGGCTGAGGATACGGCGGTGAACTTCTTTGGGCGGCTACAGCGCGCGGACGGGTCATGGCGCTGGGATGTGGATGATGGGCCGGACCCTACTAGTCAGAATCGCAATGTAGAGCAGCCGTTCATGGTAGGACTGTATCTGGAGTCAGTAGTGTTGCTGCATCAATTGACGGGGAACGCGAACGTCAGGACGAACCTGGTGAAACAACTGACCAGCGCAGTGCGCCACCTTTACAACGATACTTATGAGAAGAACGACCCGGTGACAAATCTTCCCCCCTACAAGTGGCGAAGCTTTTTCTATTACTGGGGTGGTGGCACGGTGGCTGAACCTAACAAATTTAGTCCGACCAGTCCCAGGACAATAGCCTGCGGCCTGGCGAATTGCGGTGATAACAGTGTGACCGTGGCCCGGCACCTGAACTCAACGATTCATCACGCTTTCGGCTATGCCTACTTCGTCACCGGGGACCCGTTGTACAAGCAGATGGGCGACGATGTGTTTGACGCTTCCTACGGTGAAGGAGATGGCATCCATGCACTGGCCGCCTCGGGCAAGGGCAAGGACTATGACATGAACTTCCGCGCTTCCGGCCGCTACCTCGTCTGGCGCCTCGGTAGCTCAGCCGCGCCCACGCCTTCCCCGACACCCACTCCTACGGCCACTCCCACGCCCTCGCCAACTCCGAGTCCAACTCCCACCCCGAGTCCAACTCCGAGTCCAAGCCCTACACCGACACCGACTCCAGCGCCGCCCGTCTCTATCGGGCTGGTGTCCTCGGCATCCACGCTCGCAACCAGTTTGGCGGCGTCATCAGATACGAGTGAAGCGCAGATAATGCCGCTGGTAAATGAAATTGGCCAGGCTTATTCCGTATTTCTTTCTGAATCAGGCAGGTTCGGTTCACCAGACGAGATCGACCGCGAGTTGCGGGCTTCACTTTATTTCACGCGTGGTGCGGGAGCGTTGGCTGCGATAATTGGTCATAACACAGGAATGCAAAACCGTTTGCAGATCGTTGCTTATCATCTCTCGCGTGCCGCCAGTCTCATGACAGGAAGCTCTCCACAGGCGTCGTTGGAGGCGCACGCATTTACCGTTGGCAGCACCGCAGCAATCATAGGACCAGCCGACACTCTATCGAGCGCGAGCTTTGCGCCGGTTCTCGCTCCCTCCAGTCTCGGCACAATTCTGGGTGATCCGAATCAGAGTCCCCTAGCTATGCAGACAATTAATGCGACGTTTTCTTCTGCGGGGGCATTGCCTTACGAATTAGCCGGAGTCAGCGTCGCCATCAACGGGCTGGCGGCGCCTTTAGTCTCTGTTTCACCGTCCAGAATTTGCTTTTACGTTCCAGCTAACGTGCCGGTTGGTAATGCCGAGGTCATCGTTACTTTGCAGGAAGGCTACGTCTCGCGCGGCCTGACCGCCATAGCGGGAATCGTGCCTGGCGTCTTTACGATCAACGGCAGCGGCATCGGCGACGCCACTGTAGTAAACGCAGCTACGCTGATGCCTGGGCCTTTCAGTCTCACGACCCCACAAAACCTCGGTACGGACAAGCGAACCCGCCTCTTAATATTAGCCAGCGGCATAAGTAACGGAGCTTCCAATACGAATGTTGCTAACGACGTGAAGGTGGGTCTCGGTGTGATCGCAAACCTGGCAGAATCAGTCGTGGTTGAAGCGCGCACCAGCGATGGTCGCGTCATTCGCCTGCCGGTTGAATTTGCCGGAGCGGATGGCAGACTGCCTGGGCTTGATCAAATAATCGTGACCGTTCCAACGGAACTAAACGGTGCGGGCACAGTGGAGTTAACCCTGGTCGTGGCCGGTCAAAGGAGCAATGCTCCAACGACAACCATCCGTTAACACGCATAGGTTCGCGAGAAGGATGAAAAGGGTGACCCAGGTCGGGTCGCCCTTTTTTTGGGCCAGAAGGATGACGCGCGGCGACAAGATCCTGCGAAAACTCGACACAGGCAGAGTTGGCGGCACGATCCGGCCCCTTGCCAGGCTGACAGTTTGACTGACTGTGGTCTGCTTGGTTAGGCTCTCCTTTCTGCGCCGATCGCTCTCCAGGCAAATGACGAACATACTGGGCATCTCTGCTTATTATCATGATTCCGCGGCGTGTCTGGTGCGGGACGGCGAGATTGTGGCCGCGGCGCAGGAAGAACGCTTCACGCGCAAGAAACACGATCATCGATTCCCCAGCAGCGCCGTAGATTTTTGTTTGCGTTATGCCGGCATCACCAGCGAACAAGTTGACCTGGTAGCTTTCTACGACAAGCCACTGCTGAAATTCGAACGCTTACTGGAAACATATCTGGATTACGCGCCCAGCGGAATACGATCGTTCCTTATGGCAATGCCGCTTTGGCTGCGCGACAAACTTTGGATTCGCGAGCAGGTTGCCAAAGAATGCGGCTACAAAGGAAAGGTGCTTTTCACCGAGCACCACGAGTCGCACGCGGCCAGCGCCTTCTTTCCTTCTCCGTTTGACTCCGCCGCGGTGCTGACAATGGACGGCGTAGGCGAATGGGCCACCAGCAGTTACGGGTATGGTCGCGGCAACGAATTGCACTTGCTTGGCGAATTGCATTTCCCACACTCGCTTGGTCTGCTCTACTCCGCCTTCACCTATTACACCGGCTTCAAAGTCAATTCCGGCGAGTACAAGGTGATGGGCCTGGCGCCTTATGGCGAGCCGCGTTACGTCGAAAAGATTCTGGAGGAGTTGGTTGACCTGCGCGATGATGGTTCGCTTCGCCTGAACATGAAGTACTTTAACTACTGTCAGGGTCTGACGATGACCAGCGCCAGATTTGATGAATTGTTCGAGGGGCCGGCCCGCAAACCCGAGGCACTGTTGACGCAGAAGCATATGGATCTCGCGCGATCCATCCAGGAAGTAGTGGAACTGGCAATGCTGCGCATGGCTCGGCATGTGCACAAAGAAACCGGCGAGAAGAACCTTTGCCTGGCGGGAGGAGTGGCGCTGAACTGCGTCGGCAACGGCCGCATTCTGCGCGAAGGCCCTTTTGAGAATGTCTGGATTCAACCGGCGGCGGGCGACGCGGGCGGATCGTTGGGCGCGGCCCTTTCAGTTTGGTACCAGTATCTGGGAAACGAACGTAACATCGAAGCAGTTTGCCACGGCCGGCAGGACGGCATGAACTCGGCTTATCTGGGACCGGAATTCACCAGTGACGACATTCAGGATTATCTGGACGGCGTCGGAGCGCGTTACCAGCGGCTGAACCCCGCCGCGTTAATTGATAGCGTCGCGCGTTTATTGGCTGAGGAGAAGGTTGTCGGTTGGTTTCAGGGACGCATGGAGTTTGGACCGCGCGCGCTCGGCGCGCGAAGTATTATCGGCGACCCGCGCAGTCCGCGCATGCAATCCCAGATGAATCTCAAGATCAAGTTTCGAGAATCGTTTCGGCCTTTCGCGCCCTCAGTGCTGCGCGAACGTGTCGCGGACTTTTTCGATATGGACTGCGACTCGCCCTATATGTTGCTGGTGGCGCCGGTGAAATCGCAGTTGCGGCGCGCCATGACCGCGGAAGAAGAAGCTCTGTTTGGTATCGAGAAGCTTAACGTGTCCCGTTCCACGATTCCCGCGGTAACCCACGTGGACTATTCCGCGCGCGTGCAGACTGTGCGACGCGAGGATAATCCGCTTTATTACGACTTGATCGCGGCGTTCGGACGGCTGACGGAGTGCCCGATGCTCGTTAACACATCGTTCAACGTGCGCGGCGAGCCGATTGTCTGCACGCCCGAGCAGGCGTATACCTGTTTCATGCGCACTGAGATGGATTGCCTCGTAATCGAAGACTTCGTAATTCAAAAGAGCGAGCAGCAGGAAGGCTTGTTCGTCGATGACGTGGCGTGGCAGGAAGAATTCCAGCTTGATTGAGGACCGAAAACAATTTTGCCGCAAAGAGGCAGAGGCGCAGAGAATAGAACAGTAGGGCAATGCTTTGTCAGTTGACTGACTCTTCGTCTCCGTGCCTCTGGGGCTTAGCTGGTCTTGAAATGCTCTTAGTCGATCGACAGCGAAGAATAACAGCTTAATGAGAATGCGGAACGAATCAGTTACAAACAAGCAGGCGCGAAAGACGGCACTGATCGTTTCCGGCGTACTGCTCTTGCTGGCTGCCTGGAATTATCATCGCGGCCGGTTGAACGTGGTTGCCGTTCTCGGAATCGCTGGGCTGGCTCTCTTGCTGACAGGCTTTTTCGTGCCTCCCCTGTCCCGCCGGTTTCACATCGCATGGATGAAACTGGCAGCGATTCTCGGATACATTAATAGCCGTGTGTTGCTGTTTCTGCTTTTCTATCTAGCGATCGCACCCTATGGTCTGCTCTCGCGGTTGTTTGGTCGCGATCCTTTGAACCGTCGTGGCGTTGCCAGGTCGAGTTACTGGATCCCACGCAAGACCTCGAAGCAGACCCGGGAACAATTTGAGCGATCATTCTGAAGTAGTGTTATTCTCGATCCGCGAAAGTCTTTTAGCGAGCATTTAATCGTATGTCACTTCTAAAAGAGATCTGGGCATTCCTCCGAGAGCGTAAGAAATTTTGGCTCCTGCCCATAATTATTGTGATGCTGCTGTTTGGGGCACTCATGATCTTCGCCCAGAGTTCTGCCCTGGCCCCTTTTATCTACACTCTATTCTAAGCGTTCTGCCCGGATTGCTGGGGGGTTGCGCGAAAAAGCGGGGCAAGCCTGCCTTCCTGACTACAAGACTTCATCGTTGAACCTTAGTACCCAAGACTTAGGGTTCAAACATAATTCCCCAGAAAAATCGCTAACCTTCAAGAAAACCTGCTCCATTGGGCTTTTACTCCCCTTGACGATCACATCGTCAGCTTCAGTTATGGACTTCCGCTCTTAAAGTTGCCCTTTGGGAGCTCTGGTCACCGCGAAAACCCAAATGAGTGCCATCATCGGGCGTAGCCTTTACAAACCTTTCGTCATTTCCCTTGCTCTCGCTTTTCTCTACGCGACGGTGCTGTTGAAGCTTGGTCGCGATTGGTGGCATGACGAGAACTATTCGCATGGCCTCCTAATCCCCTTCATCATCGGTTACATCCTTTGGAACCAGCGAGCGCGCCTGTCAAAGCACGTTGGCCACCCCAGTTTCGGATGGGGTGCGACAGCAGTCTTGCTTGGCCTCTTCGGTTTATGGGCAGGCACGGCTGGCGCCGAGCTGTTTGTGCAGCGCATTTCCCTGGTGGTAATGTTTGGCGGGATCGTTATCTATTTTTGGGGCCTCAAGCTTTTCCGTCTTTTGTTAGTTCCGCTGGCGCTGTTGCTGCTGGCGATTCCTATTCCGACAATCGTTCTCAACAAGATTGCTTTTCCGCTACAGCTCCTGGCCTCGCGCTGCGCAGTTTCCACGATCGCAGCCTTCAATATTCCCGTGCTGCGGCAGGGCAACGTGATCGAGCTACTGCCGCTCGGCAGCAGCCAACCAAAAAAACTGGAAGTCGTCGAGGCTTGCAGCGGTATTCGTTCCTTGATGACTCTGATCACGCTGGCGGTAGTTTTTGCGTATTTCACTTATCCCCGAGGTGACAACGCTGGTCACGGACCAGGGGGTAGCGCCGGCAATCGGGGTCGAGTCAAATGGAAATCCTTCGGGCTGTGGCGCTCCACTATCATTGTCATGTCGGCAATTCCCATCGCTATCTTGACCAATGTGGTGCGCGTTAGTGGCACCGGTGTGCTGGCGCGCTTCTACGGTACCCGGGTGGCCGATGGCTTCTTTCATTCTTTCTCCGGATGGGTGATGTACATCGTAGCGTTCCTGATGCTGTTCGGCGTCGGCTGGCTGATTGACCAGGGCGCGCGTCATTTGAAAGGCGGTGCCGTCGCGACCATAGGGGCGCGCAAAAGTCCGCAACTAATGTCAGAACCGCCTGCGGTAGCGGGCGGTTGATCTATCGGTCCGACTTTACTTATTAGCGCTAAATCAATCGCCCGCTACCGCAGGCGGTTCTGACAAACACGAATCGACTAAGACACACCGATGACTACCAGATCAAAAGACGCGATCCGATTTGGTTTGCTGCTGGCCATGCTGTTACTGGGCGGTGTCATCATCAATGTCTGGGAAAGGACTGGCGAAGCACACGTTGAGCGACGTCCTCTGGCAGGTTTTCCGGCGCGACTCGGCAACTGGCAACAGGCCGGTAGTGATCAGCGTTTCGATGCTGAAACGGAATCAGTTTTGCGCGCCGACGATTATCTCTCGCGCAGCTTCGTTCTACCCGACGGGCGCACCGGGTTCTTCTACATCGGCTATTACGCTACCCAGCGAAACGGCGCGTCCTATCACAGCCCGCTTAATTGCCTGCCCGGGTCTGGTTGGACCATGACCGATCCGGCGACTATCAAGATCACGCCGGCATCCGGCGGCCCGGCTTTCGCTGCCAACCGGTACATCATTAAGAATGGCGATACTCGCCAGGTGCTCATTTACTGGTATCAGGGTCGCGGGCGGGTAGTCGCCAGCGAATATTGGGGGAAGATTTACACCGTAATTGACAGCGTCCGCCGGAGGCGTTCCGACGGAGCCATGGTGCGCGTGACCGTTCCCATCGGGAGATCAGAGTCCGAAGCGCTGGTCGCGGCAACTGATCTGGCAGCACAGGCTGCTCCGGTGCTTCCCGCGTTCGTGCCTAATTGAGTTTTGGGAAGAAACAGGTGATTGCCTGTTTTTTTGGATTGTTCGGGTACGCACATCCCAGCTTTTAAGAGTTATTTGAGTTTGCCCGGGGGGAATCAAGACAACTAGAGAACCGGGCCGTTAACAAACATCGCCGAGGCGCAACGTTAGGCATTTGCCCGCCAACCGACCGCAGCCGACGCGACATACCGCGGTAGACGAACCTTTTGACCAGGCTTCAGAAACCGCAATGGAGATCAGGCAATAATGAAAACCAAAGAGTGCCGCCGCTACAGCCATATCCTTCTTCTGCTCGTCGCCTTACTCGCCGTCGCCCTGGCCATGGGCGCCTGCACCAGTCCCGCAAAAGCCAAGGCGCAATACATGACTCGCGGCGAAGCTTTGCTCAAAGAGAAAAAATTCCAGGAAGCCTCGATTGAGTTTCGCAATGCATTGCAGCTGGACGAACGTCTGGCCGGCGCGCACTGGGGACTGGCTCAGGCCTACGAAGGCTTGAAGCGTTACCAGGAAGCTTTTGAAGAAATGCGCAAGACGGCCGAGTTCGATGCGAACAATCTGGACGTTCGAGTGAAGCTGGGCGGTTACTACCTTGCAGGTGGTAAGCAGTCTGCCGCGGCGATTGGTGAAGCGGAGCGGTTAGCCAAAGACGTTCTCCAAAAAGATCCCAATCACATCGAGGGCCACATCCTGATGGGCAGCGTGCTGTTCGCTCAGAACCATCGCGAGGAAGCCCTCAAAGAGCTGGATCATGCGATTCAACTGGATACGAAACGGGTGGAATCATATTTGAGCCTGGCCCGCTTTTATATGTCTATGAACGACGCCGGCAAAGCTGAAGAAACCTTCCAACGCGCCATCGCGATAAACGGAGCTTCGTCGCTGGCGCATTCGGAGTACGGAAAGTTCCTTGCCCAGGCTAGTCGGCCCGAGGTTGCGGAAGCGGAGTTCTTGAAGGCGGTCGAATTGGCGCCGGCCAACCGCGATGCGCGTTTTGTGCTGGCGAGTTTCTATCTAGTCAACAAGCATTTCGATAAGGCGGAAGCAGCTTATAAAGCGTTGGCGGAACTGGATAAGGACAAACCCGAAGGCCGGGCCGTACTGGCCGACTTCTATTCCTCCGTCGGCCGCACGGATGACGCCATAAATGTTTACAAAGAGATCGTCGCGAACTCTCCCGAATTCACACAGGGTCGCTATCGTCTGAGCGAAATCATGTTGACGCGTGGAGACGTCGGCGGAGCGAGCGCACAAATTGATGAGGTGCTGAAGAAAGACACGCATGACCGCCAGGCGCTTATGCTGCGCGCACGCATCAAGATGCAGAACGGACAGGCCAACGACCTGAAGGCAGCAGTCGAAGATCTCAAAGAAGTGCTCAAGCAGGAACCTAACTCGCGTCCCGGCCTCTACTTCATGGCCGAGGCCACCTTTCGTTTGGGCCAGGTCGATCAGGCTCGCGTTTTCGCCGGAGACCTGGAAAGGAACTACCCGGAATACCTTCCCGGCAAGTTGATGCAGATACAGATCAATCTCGCGGCCGGCGATCCGAAAACCGCGCTTCGGCTTTCCACTGAACTGCTCGACAAGTTAGCCAAGGCTGCTCCTGACAAGGAAACCTCGCCGCAGATGATGGCCCAACTGCGCGCTAGAACACTTCTGGCGCGAGGCTCGGCTGCGATTCAGACGGGCGATACTAAGAAGGCGCGACAGGATTTCCTCGCGGCCAAAGACGCAGCCCCCGGCGAAACAGAGGCCTACGTAAACCTGGCGGCGGTTGCTTTGGTCGAAAGAAAAGCGGACGAGGCCATTGGCTTCTACAACAACGCTCTTTCGATCGATGGCGCAAACTTTAATGCGCTCAACGGCCTGATAAATATCTACATCAGCCAGGGGCACGCGGATCAGGCGCACGGTCGCGTGGACCAGGCCCTCGGCAGCCAGCCTGACAACGCGTCACTGCATTTTCTGAAGGCCCAGGTTTATGGCTTTGAAAAGAACGCGCCGGGCGCCGAAGGCGAGCTGCGGCGCGCCCTTGAAATAGATGCGAACTATTTGCCCGCCTACTCCGCGCTGGGCGCATTGTTCGTGAATACCAGTCAACAGGAACGTGCGATTGCCGAGTACCAGAAGATCGTCGAACGCAAGCCGGACAGCGCTGCCGCCTACACGCTGATCGGGATGCTTGAAGACAGTCGCCAGAATTACGATGCGGCCGCCGACAATTATCGCAAGGCCCTGGCCCAGGATCAGAACGCCACTTTCGCGGCGAATAACCTGGCATGGCTCTACGCTGTTCAAGGCAAGGGCAATCTCGACGAAGCAGTACGACTCGCTCAGCAAGTGGTACAGGCTAATCCTGACGTGCCGAGTTTCGCGGACACTCTCGGATGGGTTTACTACAAAAAAGGTCTTTACGCGGCCGCAGCCGAACAGTTGCGCAAGGCGGTTACAGTTGATGAAGCCAATGCGCATCGCAACAACTCATCTCCGAGTCCCGGCTTCCGTTTTCACCTGGGCATGGCCTTGAAAGCAAAGGGCGATCGGAATGCCGCGCGCCATGAATTGGAAGAGGCATTGCGTCTGAACCAGAAAACAAGCTTTGGAGACGCCGATGAAGCGCGGAAGGCTCTGGCCACGCTTTGATCAGTAGGACAGGCATTCCTGCCTGTCTCTCTGAGTTTCGAACAGTTGCAATGACACGAAGGAGTGCCGCAAATGAGTATTGAGTTTCGCCAACGAAGGCTGGGCGAGTTCGCGCGAATTGCGTGGAAGCGCAAATGGATGATCATTCTTCCGGCGCTGGCCATTACCATCGCCATCGGGCTCGTGGTTTTTAAGCTACCCAGTGTTTATGAATCAGTCACGCTAATTGTCGTCAAGCCATCAACCCTGCCTAACTCTGTCGTTCCCACGGTCACTGACGAGACCCTGACTCGTGAACTGACCAGCATCACGCAGGTAGTCACCAGCCGCAGTTCGTTGCAGCCCCTGCTGGAGAAGTATGACCTGTACAAGACCGAGAAACTTCGCGGCGACCCGATGGAAGCGCTCATCGATCGCATGCGAAAGGACATTCATGTTGAGGTAAACACCAGCCGTAACGACATTACCAACGGTTTCAACATCACTTATCGCGGACGCGATCCCAAGACGACGCAGGCCGTGACAGCCGAGCTGGCCAGTAAATACATCAACGAACAAACAAAGGGAACTATCAACGCCGGCACTTCGGCCAAGCAGTTCATCGACCAACAGGTGAACCAGGCAAAAGAAGAGTTGGACCAGACGGACGGGCAAAGACTTGATTGGATGCAGAAGAATATTTCCAACCTGCCGTCGCAATCGCAGGCGCTGGTTGGACGTTTGACGGCGCTGCATGAAGAGCAAAAGGCCCTGATTGCGGAAACCGGCCGCCTGCGTGACATGGGCGCTGCGTATCGGACGCAGCTCGGCGATTTGGCAAAGCAATACGATCAGGAAATTGTCCAGGTGGCCGAGAACACCACCGACCCGAAGACTACCTACGGTTGGGCCGAGCTGACCCGGCGCAAGTCCGAGCTTGAGGCCGACCTGCAGAGTCTTCTGACCCAGTACAAGCCTAAGCATCCTGATGTTCTATCCAAGCAGTCGCAGATCGAGTCGGTTAAGCGCGAACAGGATCTGCTGATTAACGAATGGAAAGAGCGAATTGCAGAGAAGAAAGACAGGCTATCCAAGCTCTCCGACCCGCGGGTGATGACCCTGAAGACCAACCTGGGCCTAATTGATGCCGACATCAGCCGCCAGCAAAGTTTGCTGAGCGCTACCAACGCGCAAATTGCCGATCTGGATCATCGCATCAACGAAATCCCGAACGCTCAGGTAGGTTTGGAAGCGTTGGACCGCGATTATCAGACGAAGAAACTCAACTACGATTCATTGCTGGCCCAGCAGCAAAAGATTTCGATTGGCGCCGAGGCAGCCAGCCAGCAACAGGGCGAGGGTATTCAAGTAATTGACCCCGCAAACTTACCGGAGCGCCCGGTCGCTCCCAAGCGTTGGGCGATGATGGGCGCAGGGCTTGCTGTGGGTTTGGCGATCGGGTTCCTGTTAGCCGCGTTGGTCGAAGTACCGCGGCTGTTCACGATTCAAACCATCGATGATGCGAAGCACTACACCGGGTTGCCGGTGCTCATCAGCGTGCCGGAACTTTTGACGGCGCAGGAAGCCCGCGCAATTCCGCGTCGTCGCAAACTAGCGCTGGCAGCGGGAGTCGCGGCTACCATTATCAGCATTCCAGCGATGGCCCTGGGGCTGAATTTAACTCACGTTTTCGAGCTGTATCTCTTATGATGCGGCCGTAGTGCCAACGTCAAGGAAAATCGCGCTGTGCCCGGCGCGGCAGGAGGTTAATAAATGTACGCTGAGTTCTATGGACTGAAAGAGCTGCCATTCGCGTTGACGCCGGATCCGCGATACATCTACTTCACTCCATCACACACGGAAGTAATGGCCAATCTCCACTACGGCATCGAGAGTGGTAAAGGCCTGATCGTAGTGACCGGAGAAGTAGGCACCGGGAAGACCACAATCCTGCGTTGGATGATGCAGCGTCTGGATCGCACTGTGCTGGTCGCCTACATCTTCAATCCGCGCTTGTCGGTGCCCGAGTTTTATCAGCATCTCGCGACTTTGCTGGATATCCAGGAATGGGAGACAAAATCCGAGTTGCTGATTGCGCTTGGCAAAGTGTTGGAATCCCGTCACAGCCGCGGACTGCGCACTGTGCTGATCGTGGACGAATCGCAGGGCCTCTCTCCTTTTGTGCTGGAGGAAGTCCGGTTGCTGTCAAACTTCGAATCCGATACGGCCAAGCATCTTCAGATCGTCCTGACGGGACAGCCGGAGCTGCGCACGGTGCTGAATTATCCGGACCTGCGCCAACTGAAACAACGAGTCGCGCTGCGCTGCACAATCAAGCCGCTGCCGAACGTCGAAGAAACCGATCATTACATCACATCGCGTCTGCTGGTAGCGGGCGCGGAACGCACTGACATCTTCTCTCCCGGCGCCATCGATTACATCTTTCGTTGTTCTGAAGGAATTCCCCGCAACATCAACAACCTCTGCGACAATGCGCTG
This sequence comes from Pyrinomonadaceae bacterium, assembly GCA_040003545.1. Taxonomy (GTDB): domain Bacteria; phylum Acidobacteriota; class Blastocatellia; order Pyrinomonadales; family Pyrinomonadaceae; genus DASXRU01. The sequence continues at coordinate 11,898 of JBDUCF010000053.1, forward strand.
CTCGCGGGCTTTGCCGCGGGCCAACCGACGATTAGCCGCGACATCATCGAGGAAGTTGCGGAGACGTTCGACATGCTGCCGCCAGTTAATCGAGGCATGCAGACCGGAGAAGAGCGCGCCACGCCGGCCCGAATCTTTTCCGCATCCGGCCGAGCAGAATTGTGGGCCGCAGGCACCGGAGACAAATCTTCGCCCGCCGAAAACACATTATCACCCGCGTCTGTTGACGCACCATCACAGACAACTTATTCGTCGGCGACACCGGAACAATCGCCAATCACTCTAAACCAACCGGCGACGACGTTGGACGAGCTAGGGGCGGCTTTTAGTCGTTCCGGACTTGCGAGGGAAAGTAATGGGTAG
>JBDUCF010000336.1:0-3630 GCA_040003545.1 Pyrinomonadaceae bacterium
TTGAGAACGGCGATTTTCCCGAGTGGGAGTTTGGCGTGCAGATTGTTGAAGAGAAGGACGAACATAAGTTTGCTTTCGATCTGCTCGATCCCACGAAACTTATTCCTGAGGAGATCGTCCCTGTTCGCCGGATCGGAAAGCTCACTCTGAATCGCAATCCCGATAATTTTTTCGCTGAAACCGAGCAGGTAGCTTTCCACGTTGGCAACATCGTACCCGGCATCGACTTCACGAACGATCCGCTGATGCAGGGTCGGCTCTTCTCTTATACCGATACGCAGCTAATTCGTCTCGGTGGTCCAAACTTCCACGAGATTCCGATCAACCGTCCGGTTGCTCCCGTACACAATAACCAGCGTGACGGTTTCATGCGGCAAACGGTCAATCGCGGTCAGACCAGCTACGAACCGAACACTCTGCGCGGGGGCTGTCCCTTCCAGGCGGGAGCAGACATGGGCGGGTTCACCAGCTATGCGGAAAGGATTGATGCGCAGAAGATCCGCGCGCGTAGTGCGAGTTTCTTCGATCACTTCAGCCAGGCGACTCTGTTCTTTAACAGTCAGTCTGAGCCGGAGCAGACGCACATTATCCGCGCGCTGCGGTTTGAGTTGGGGAAACTTGAGACTGGCGCTATTCGCGAGCGCATGCTCGGATTATTGGCTCAGGTGGACAAGGATCTTGCGAACAGTGTCGCCGAAGGCCTCGGCGTCACCGTACCTGCCAAGCTCGATAAACCGATGAACATTAGCGTGCCGGCCGACGGAGACCCGCGCAAGTTTCAGCCGAAGCGCGCGACGCAGGCGATTGAAGTGTCTCCGCGCTTGAGCATGGTCGACAATCCCAACTTCCCAACGGAAACAATCAAGACGCGAAAGGTAGCAATCCTGCTCGCCGATGGATTTGACGATGATGCAGTGGCGGAGATGAATAAGGCGCTGTTAACTGCGGGCGCCAGCGGGAAGACTGTCGCGCCGCGTCTTGGCGTCGTCACCGGGGCCAGCGGTTTGGAGTTGAAAGTAGACTGCAGCTTTCTGACTGCTTCGTCTGTTTTATTTGACGCTGTCTACATCCCGGGTGGGGACAGCAGTGTGACAGCGCTAAAACAGGAGAGGGACGCAAGCGACTTTGTGAATGAAGCTCATAAACACTGCAAGGCAATTGCCGCGAGTGGGGCTGGCGTTGGATTGTTGGCCATATCACTAGGAGACAAATTCAGCGAATCAGACAGCACAGGAAAACTGGTCGGCGTAAAGGAAGGCGTAATTACCAGTCGTGGTCCAGTTACAGCGAACTTCACGACGGAGTTCATCGGAGCCATTGCACTGCGACACTGGGGGCGTGAAAACGGTAAGCCGTAAGCAGTAGACTTAGGTCCATTAACTTTAAACACACAGTGGTTCATAGGAGAGGTACCGCCAAGCCGCCAATGCTAAGGGACGCGGGGCTCGCCAAGTCATGAGACCTTACGCCCCGTCACAGTCCGCGTCATCGTTTAGATTACAGTTTGATTTAGTCTTGGTATCCTCGGCGAACCCGGCGGCGTGGCGGTTTCTTGAGGATCGCTCCCATCCTACCTGGCGCTCGCTTTCGGCCGACGAATCAGAATTTTGAAACCTCATTAGACTCTCCGTCACTCCGGTCCGTGCACGTAAAGCCACGCCTCTCTGCCTGAAGCGAGCCTCGCGGCAACCCGTTTATAGAAGAAAACTAGTTCGTACTCATCGACTGCAGCGAGCTCTGCTTCAGTCACCTCGAACACCATGCCGGGCACGCGGCTAGCTTCGTTCCCGTTGTAACTAGCGTTGGCGTGATGTGTTTTCCCGAGCGCGGCCACAACCTCGTGATCCTCGATCTTTACCAAGGCTTGCTCGAACCCCGGCAGTTCGTCTTTGTGTCCGTTGAGGAGTCTGCCGAATGTCGAGAGTTGCACGTTTTCATCTTGCAGGGTGCCGTATGAGAAGAGTAGTGGCATGAGGTGGTTGTAAGTAGACTTACGCGTTGGCGAAGTTCAGTCACCCATTTCAGCAAATACAGAGACGTTCCTCCGTTAGTTATCTGGGCTATGGCCAAAAAACACCAAACGCCTAGCGCGATACACGTCTCTGGACCTATCAGGGTAACTTCACGTTTCTTCACCCATTATGAAGCCAGACGATGCTGAGTGCAGTTGAATAGAGAACAGTTGCGGCAAGAATGCCACCCAGCGGGATGCAAAAAAAGTAGTTTTTCGCGAGCAAGAGGTATCCCACGAGCATCACCAGCCCGAGCAACAGAAGAAAGTTGGACTGAAACAGGAAGGCGGCGTGGAACGTCGAGAGGTAGCCGTACACCGCCCCAAAGAGGATGGCACCAAAACTGTGGCTGGCGTTGAACCCGACCCAGGCCTTCCACATTGTCGTCTCCCGCGTGATGACTGGCGACACCTCCCGCATCCGCGCCATCAACTCAGGATCTCTGGGCGAGAGCTTCGGTCCGTGGAACGTGTAGAGCAGGTGCAACAGACCCAACAGGAGGACCACAGCGGCGCTAACGGCGATGAGAATAGCTGGGAGGTTGATCATGTAGCGTACTTCCTGCCGACGCGCGTTTCAACCGCTGAGCCTATCGAGGGTCCGGTTCAATGGGTTGTTTCTTAATGCGTTGATTGCACCATATTTGATCGTGGAATGAAATCACAATATTTTCCCGCCACCAGCCATTTCGGGGATTCTAAATCCGGCGACAGCTTTGACTTCGCCGTCAAACAAATAAGCGAGCTTAAACCCGGCGGTCTCATTTAGCCTTTTTATGTTGGGGACAGACTCGTTACATTGGATATCCGGTCGCAGTTCAGCCATCATCGAATAACAACTCAGGATTTCCTGCTCGTCGTTGGCATGCTTATTCTGCTATTCATCTCAATTTAGCGCTTGTTAAAGCGGTACGCTTACTTGAACATCTTGCCATTGTGTTCCACCCAACCGGCTACATGCCGGCCTTCGGGGTCATGGTGCGTCCAATGGATGACTCCGCCTTGTACGTTCCAGACGTACTCGCCGTTAAAGCGGACACTCTCGCCTTCCTTGAGTCCGTCAATTCGCGGAGCGATGTCGATGTTGTGTGTCACGAGCACTGTCTGTCCCGACGCAAGACGCACGATGAATCGTTGGTGTCTCGGCCCGTTTACATCGTCCGACAGAACACGAGCCACCCTGCCCTCGCCTTGGACCTGTACATTGCTGGCCCGACTCTGGAACGCTTTACCGATCGAGTCGTCGTGAGCTACCGAAACCGCACGACTTTCAGGTGGGACAATGGAGAGTGACCTGCCACATGAGATAGAGGCAACGGCGAAGAATGCACAGCCGGTCATTACGAGAAGCACCTGCACACGTGAACTGTCTTGCATCACCGTTGTACTCATGCTCGCGCGAGGGATGATGGGATTCATCGAATGAAAGCTCAAGACCGCAGTTCGGGCGAGTGCTGCTTTACAAGCGTTTCATCGACAGTCGTCCGAGCCTAGGTCGTTATCTTATTAATGATCAGCATGACCACGACGAAGACCCAGAACAGCAATCCTGCTCCACCGACGATGAAACACCACCACACTTCCCCCTACCCTTGAGTTCGCCGCGAGACTGGCTAATG
>JBDUCF010000337.1:0-3629 GCA_040003545.1 Pyrinomonadaceae bacterium
GACTGAACCGGGCGCCGCCAGTGACTCATTGGCGTGATCAAGTTCGTTTGTAGGTCTGTTGGCACCCATTGAAGCAGGTCTAAGCGCAGCCGAGTTATCAAGCAGGTTGCCGTCCAGCGGCTCATCCATGCCAGCAGCGAGTCTCTTTTTCGGCACGGTCAATAGCAAGCCGTTAATCACCAGGCCAAGCCCGATGATGAACGCGAGGATCCCGAGACCCACACCCGGAAGGACGCCTGGTCCAATGTCGTGAATCATGCTCATCAAAAGAAACAGCACTACCGCTCCCAGGCCGGAAGCGGCGGTGATCATGCCGGCGCGGGCGCGGCGCAAGCGCTTTTCAGCGGGCGACTCGAGAAACTTCTCTATCTGCGGCAACACATCTTCGGCCACACGTTTCAGGTCTTGCGTGCTTTCAACTTCACGAATTTTTTCGGCTACCGCGCGACCGATTTGTTCTCGCGCCGTGATGGCGGATTCAGTAATCGAATCCGGCTTTTCCAGGCTCACCCGCACCACGCGAAGGTCTGTGCCGCAGGCGCGGCAGTATTGACTGTGCTGGCGTTCTTCTGAGCCACAGGTGGGACAATACATACGTTGCTTATACGCCGCTTTCAGCGCGAGGGTTCCCGCCGCCCTCATGACCCAACTCCGCCGCTCACCGAAGGCATGATCGTGATTTCGCTGCCGTCGGCCAGCGTTGTTTCGAGAACGTCTTTGCGTCGAATGGTCTCATTATTGACGAAGACGTTAACGTGCAGCCTGACTTCACCCTTTTCATTCACCACGCGGTCCCGCAGGCCCATGTGCTTCTGCCACAACTCGCCAAGGGCCGCCCCCACCGTCGCCGGTGAAGAGTCGAGTTTTAATTGGCTGCGTCCTTCAGTGAAGTCAGTTAAGAAGCCGGCGATGTTGAAGGTGATCATGGCATAGAGTGTCGGGTTTCAGCGGTCCGGCTAACCTTCTGATCTGAACCTGGCGCCTGCCGCCTAAGGCAGCACTCCTTCCGGTATCCACCAGGGGTGAAATTCGATGGCAAGTCTGCCGGCCTGAACGGCCGGGTCAGTTGCGGTCAGTGCCTTCGCTTCTTCCACCGAACCTACGCGAAACACGAAGATGCCGCGCAAACGGCCATCGTCGCCGAATGGCCCGGCGGCGACCAGCTTTTTCATTTCCGCGAGGCGGTTGATGTTGGCTATGTGCCCCCTTTGTATCTCTTCAGTGGCCGGCGTCTTTTCGGGCGTCCACTTGGCGCCTTTGGTTAGAAAACAGAAATAGGTTGGCGTCAACTTCATCGGCGAAACCGGTTTACCAAATATGTCCTGCGACCACCACGGATGCATCTCCGCGGATCTGAATCCTGACGCCACCGTCGGATCCGCTTCCGCCCAGGCCTTTGCTTCGGCCGCGGATTTCGCGCGAAACACAAAGACGCCGTCTATTTCGCCGCCATCGGCAAAGGGCCCCGCGATAACTGCCTTGCCGGACTCGAAAAGCGACATCACATAGGCAATGTGTTGCTGGTGCAGCCGGGCTGTTTCGGGGTTCTTCGCAGCTGTCCATTTGGGCCCATGCTTGAGCAGCGCCATATGGAACTCGACCATTTTGGGCTTAGCCGTGGGCTGGGGTGCAGCCTGCGTTCCGGATTTGGGCTCAGGTTTCTGTGGCGGTGTAGCGTGCGAGATCGCGGCCAGACTTAACGCTGTTATCAAAATGAAGATTAAGCGAGTACGCATATTTGATCCTCTCTGAAATCACCAAACTTCAAACTGTTTTGAAGAACTTGCCCTCTCGAAAACTCGCAGTCAGGAAGGGGGCCTGCCCCCGCTGTTGGTTTTGTTTACTTGACCGTTCGACTGCTGTTTCAAGAAAGCGGCGGGAGCATGCCCTCTTCCTGACTGCGGGTAATTGGTTCCTGCTGCGCCCACTCAGACAACTGCTGTCTTCACGCAAACAATTGGCGGCAAACCTTCCTCAATCACGCGCCAGGATTCACCACTGTCTTTTGAGCCAAACAACTTGCCGTTGCGCGTTCCGAAGTAAATACCTGACGGATTCGCTCTATCGGCCGCCATGCCATCCCGCAGTACGGTCTCAAACGCGTTTTCCTGCGGCAAGCCTTTAGTCATTGCTTCCCATGATTCGCCGGCATTACGCGTGCGATAAACGCGCAGCTTCGCTTCCGGCGTGCAGCGAAACTCATCAGACTCAAGCGGCACGATGTAGGCGGTGTTTCCATCGTTAGGATCAACCGTCAATGCGAATCCAAAATCGGAAGGCACGCCGTTGGCTATGTCCTGCCATGAATCGGCGCCGTCATCACTGCGATAAAGTCCCCAGTGATTTTGCAGGAAGAGACGTTTCGGATTCGCAGGATTAAAAGCGATCTTGTGCACGCACTGGCCAAATTCGGGATATTGCTGACCGGGCGGCAGAAACTGCGCGCGCACGCCCACGTTGCGCACAATCCATGTTTGCCCTCCATCGTCTGTGCGATAGACGCCCCCGGTCGAGATGGCAATGTGCATGCGCTTCGGGTCCGCAGGATCTGGAAGAATCGTATGCAGACAAAGCCCACCACCGCCGGGCTGCCATTGCGGACGGTGCGGGTGATCGTGAAGCCCTTTGACGAGCGACCAGGTTTCGCCGGTATCATCCGATCGAAATAACGCAGCCGGCTCAACTCCGCAATAAAGAGTGTCCGGCTCCTGCGCATTTCCCGGAGTAATTTGCCATATCTGTTTGAGGGCGCTGTCAGTATCTTCTGGAAACTTGATGTTGTAGGCTTCCGGCTCGCTCCAGGTCTTGCCGAGATCATTGGATGAGCTCAGGTAGGAGCCCCAGTGCGGGCTATTCACCGCAGCCCAGAAGCGATTACGACCGTTACGATTGTCGTACGCCAGCGCGTAAATTGCGCGTCCCGGAAAATAGGGGCCACCTACTTCCCATTCATTCCGGGAAGCATCGGCGCGCATTACGAAAGCCCCCTTCATTGTGCCCACGAGGAGTAGTGCATCGCCGGCATTTGCTTTGACGTGATTTGGCTCAGGCATTTGCGGAACTCCAGAATAAGATTTATCGAACAGGGATTTGCAGTGCCCTGATTATAAGAAAATGCCGGCGAAGCGCAACGATCCAGTCGGCAATCACTTCGCTATTCGAATTGTTTCTTAAAGTCTTCAAACTGCTGGTGCAGCGCGGCAACCTGGGCCTTAAGACTTTCAACTTCCTGCTCAAGTTTTACCATCTTATCTGGGTCAGCCCGGCCAACTCTAAGTGGCCTGACGGGCTGTTCTCCTTCCGGAACGGGGTCAATTGTAACTTCGCCCGAAAGCAGATGAGCGAAGCGCGCCTCTTTTTGTCCCGGCTGGCGCGGCAACCTCGTCACCAGCGGCTCCGGCTCGCGCGAAATCAATGTATTCAGCGTCGCCTCAGCCTCTTCCAATCCGGAAAACTCGTAGATTCGCGCCGCGCCACCCCGAAGTTCGCCGATCGTTTGGCTGCCTTTCAGCATCAGCACGCACATCAGCGCCACCTCCGGGTGCGTCAGATGCAAAACTTCCGGCATGACGTGCTTGTACTTCGGCACCCGGCTGGTGCTGCCGTAGTGAACGTACGCAAGGTTCTTC
>JBDUCF010000054.1:0-12241 GCA_040003545.1 Pyrinomonadaceae bacterium
GGGGTTATCGGTTTTCTTGGATTATCTGCCGCAATTAAGGCAACGGTCATCGTAGCCGTGGATGATGAAGCAGCTGTGCGCCGGACCCTGATGAATAGCGCGCTTAGCTTCGAGAAGAATGACATCGCGATGGCGTCTCAAGTCTGGGCCAACGATGAATCGCTGACGGTCTTCGAGAGCGGTCATGCAAACTACGGCTGGACGGATTATCGTGACCATCATCTCGTGCCGGAAATGGGCGAGATGAAGAACACGAAGTACGCCTTCAGTGATATCAAGATTCACCTGGCGGGCAAGACGGCCTGGGTTACTTTCAAATACACTATCGGGGCCGACGTCGTTGACAACGGAAAGACGCGTCACGTCGATGGTGCGGGCTTGGGCACGGCGATTCTGGAAAAGCGTGAGGGCAATTGGCGCATTGTGCACTGGCACTCGAGCGCGCCACGCCGCGCGCCGGCGAATCCCGGGGCAGTAGCCCGACCGTGAGGGAGGGCGTGCATTCGTCCAGCGTTACCATCCAACCCGATAAGGACTGAAGACTTTGGAGTCTCCCCATGACTAAAACCAGATAACGAGGAGGAGAAATGAAAACACTTTTACTTAAATTAACTCTGATCCTGCTTGTACTGGGCACGGCATTAGCCGTCCCTGGTTCAGGCATTGCGCGGAACCCGAACGCTGGAGCCGCTCCGGAAAAAACCGTGACTGGTTACATCAGCGACAATCACTGCGGTCTGAAACACGTGAAGGGCATGGGCGATGACAAGGCATGCACCCTTATGTGCGTGAAGAACGGCAAATTTGTCCTGGCCGACCGGGACCATAAACGGGTTTACAGGCTGGACAAGACAGGTCAGGAAAAAGCTCGCGAGTTTGCCGGCCAGAAAGTTAAGGTGACCGGTCGTGTTGTTGGCAGGACGATTCGCGTCACCGCGATCGAGGCGGCCAGTTAAGCGCAACCCAGAGGTTAGCGCGGATAATGTCGAGCAATCGGGCGCTCTAAGTTAGGCCCCGAGCTGGCGCTTATCAGTTAGCGGGGCGTAGATGTTGAGCTTATTCGATAAGTAAGACTGGACATCTACGCCTCGAACACAACGTCAAATTCAAAGTTCGGTGGGAAGATGCATCCGCAGAAAAAGTTCGAAGACACCAAACCAGATGGGGCCATAGATCCCGTTTGTGGCATGACTGTGCAACCAGAGGCGGCCGCTGGTTCGTTCGAGTACGAGGGACGAACCTTTTACTTCTGCAGCACGCACTGCTTGAACAAATTCAAAGCAGATCCTGAAAGCTTCTTAAAACAGGCACAACCACGCGATACGCTGCGAGTCAGTAATCAAGATGAATCCGCCGGGGAGCGTTTGAGCGACACCGAACTTTACACGTGTCCGATGCACCCCGACGTTCGGCAGAACAAGCCAGATTCCTGTCCAAAATGTGGGATGGCGCTGGAGCCAGTTGCACCTCGAGCCCCAACCCAAAAGATCGAATACACCTGCCCCATGCATCCGCAGATAGTGCGCGACAAACCCGGCAACTGTCCTATCTGCGGCATGGCTCTCGAACCGCGCACCGCTTCGCTCGCAGACGAAGAGAATCCTGAGCTAGTCGGCATGACACGCCGATTTTGGGTGGGGGTGGTTCTCACTGTCCCTCTCCTCCTGATAGCGATGAGTGATTTCGTTCCGGGCAATCCCATTGAACGAATTGTCTCCATGCGCTCGCTGGGTTGGATTCAGTTTGCTCTGGCAACGCCGGTAGTGCTCTGGGGGGGATGGCCATTCTTTGTGCGCGGCTGGCAGTCGATCGTGAATCGCAGCCTGAACATGTTTACGCTGATTAGTCTGGGTGTGGCAGTCGCATACGTCTTCAGCGTGATCGCGAAGCTTTTTCCCGGAATCTTTCCGCCATCCTTTCGCGATCCATCTGGTGAAGTGCCGGTGTACTTCGAAGCGGCGGCGGCCATCACTACTCTTGTGCTCCTCGGCCAGGTGCTCGAACTTCGGGCGCGCAGCCAGACTGGCGCGGCAATCAAAGCTCTCCTTGGACTCGCGCCTAAGACCGCTCGTCTCATTCGCGAGGACGGAAGCGAGGAAGACGTGCCTCTGGACCAGGTGCAGGTGGGCGAGCGCTTGCGCGTGCGCCCCGGCGAGAAGGTTCCGGTTGACGGTGTTGTCATAGAAGGAGCAAGTGCGATCGATGAATCGATGGTCAGCGGCGAGCCTGTTCCGGTTGAAAAACATCGGGGCGACCGAGTAATTGGCGCCACGGTGAATGGCACAGGCTCCTTTGTGATGCGTGCGGAGCGCGTCGGCTCGGAGACGCTGTTAGCGCAGATTGTCCAGATGGTTGCTGAAGCGCAGCGTAGTCGGGCGCCGATTCAAAAGCTCGCGGACGTCGTCTCTGGTTATTTCGTGCCGGGTGTTGTCGCCATTGCGGTAATTACTTTCATCGTTTGGAGCATTTGGGGACCGGACCCTCGCATGGCGCACGGGTTGGTGAACGCGGTAGCTGTGCTAATTATCGCCTGTCCGTGCGCGCTTGGTCTGGCGACGCCAATGTCGATCATGGTAGCGACTGGAAAGGCAGCGCAAAGCGGAGTGCTCTTCAAGAATGCCGAAGCGATTGAGATAATGCGGAAAGTGGACACGCTGGTAGTTGATAAGACCGGAACGCTTACCGAAGGCAAACCGAAACTCGTCAGCGTTGTTGTCGCTGAAGCGGTCGATGAACAAACTCTATTGAAATTGGCTGCAAGTTTGGAGAAAGGCAGTGAACATCCTTTGGCAGCTGCGATCATTGCCGGGGCGCAAGAGCGGGCGGTCACTCTCGCAGATACAACCGCATTTATTTCATTAACAGGCAAGGGAGTGACGGGAGAGATTGAAGGTCATAAAGTTTCGCTTGGCAATCGCGCTCTTCTCGATGATTTGCAAATCGATCCTGGTGAACTTGCGACTAGGGCCGAGAGTTTACGTGCTGACGGCCAGACTGTGATGTTCGTAACTGTGGACGGCAAAGCCGCAGGCCTAATCGGTGTTGCCGATCCGATCAAAGAAACCACGCCGGAGGCGATTAGGCAGCTACACGCAGAAGGCATTCGCATTGTCATGCTCACCGGCGATAGCCGCACTACGGCCAACGCGGTGGCGAAGAAACTCAACCTTGATGAAGTGGTGGCGGAGGTCCTTCCAAATCAGAAAGTGGACGTGGTGAAAAAGTTTCAAGCTGAGGGCCGGTTCGTAGCGATGGCCGGCGATGGCATCAACGACGCGCCGGCGCTGGCTCAGGCTCAGGTGGGAATAGCGATGGGCACCGGCACCGATGTGGCGATGAAAAGTGCCGGAGTTACCCTGATCAAAGGTGACTTGCGCGGCATCGTCAGAGCCCGAGTCCTTAGCCGGTTGACGATGAGCAACATCAAACAGAACCTCTTCTTCGCCTTTATCTACAACTCGCTTGGCGTGCCCATCGCGGCCGGAGTTCTCTATCCGTTTTTCGGTATTCTGTTAAGCCCGATGATTGCGGCAGCCGCGATGAGCTTCAGCTCAGTTTCGGTCATTGGTAATGCGCTGCGGCTTCGCAGCGCGCGGCTGTGACAATTTGCCGGGGGGCAGATAGCGAAAATCAAGTGCGGCGGTCGATCTTTCTCGACGACGGTAAATAGTGACGGCATGCACGCGCGTGTGTATTCAACCGCATCGGTTATCCATACACCTTATGAGGCGGCAAACGAGGCGAAAGTCTGTGCTAACGGTGTTTTCAATGGGGCTAGCACTCACATTTGTAACGGCACGATGGTTGCAGCCACTGCATACGAGAGATGTATTGGGCACCGTTAGAACTTAGAGGAGAAACTGATGAAATCAAAGCTTACCAACTTCAAGCTGGCAATCAGCGTTCTGGGCCTGGGGACCGGGCTACTGCTGGTTTCGGGCAGCAACGCGAACGCACAGGGACAATATGATCCTTATTACGGACAGGGCACCTACCATCCCCATGATTACGAGAAGCACCAGAAGAACGAGAAGCGGGCTGAGAAGCGGCATCAGAAGAACGAGAAGGAAGACCTGAAAGCTCACCAGCGTGATGAGCGTGACCAGTATGGCAATGATGCCGACTTGCGCGATCATCAACGTCAGGAGCGCGAGGAGTTAAAGCGCCACGAGCGGGATGAGAAGAACGCTCGCAAGAATCACCAGCGCAATGAGCGCAACGGTGGCTATAACCGTAACGGTGGCTATAACCGTAACGGTGGCTATAACCGCAACGGCGGCTATAACCGCAACGATGGCTACGGGAATGATGGCGCCTACGGGGATGATGGGTATGGTTCGAATGTGAGCCAGGCCGCATTTGAACGGGGACGTCAAGAAGGCCTGCGCGCTGGGCAGGACGACCGCTATAACAATCGCCGGTACGACTACCAGAACCACAACACCTATCGCGATGCCACCGCAGGCTATGACGGGCGTTATGGTGACCAGAATTCTTACCGCAACAGTTTCCGCAGTGGTTATCAACGCGGCTACGATGAGGGTTACAACAATGGGAACTCGGGGTATCGGCGAAACGGAAGTCGCGCCGGCAGTATCCTCGGTAGCATCTTAGGTCGTCCGTAAGGTGCGGTAAGCAGTAAGCCCTTAAAGTGTGATCGAATAAGAAGGCGCAAGCTTTTGCAAAGCTTGCGCCTTTCTGTCAGTACCTTGCGCGCAGTAAAGGAAGGTTAGGTAGTTTTTGGGCGGCCAGAGCTTGGGCGACAATGGCTGTGGGCCAGCCGGATCTTGACAGGGATTAGTCGTTTCCCTACAGTGGGCAATGGCCATGAGAATGCGACTTACATCACTGGTGCTCTTATTGATTGTGGCGGGCGGCGCTTTCGCCGGTACGCCTCTGCATTCTGGTGAGCAATCGTGCAGCATGGGCGGCGCGATGGGTGAAATGGATTGCTGTAAAGTAGCCCTCATTAAGACCCAAACGGCCGAATCCGCGTCAGCGCGACTATGCTGTGCCGTGAATTGTTCGAAGGATGGAACTTCTCCGTCCAGCTCTGTGCGGCATTCGCCTAAGTTGCAGGTTTCCGTTTCGGCGTATCCTGCCGTTGCGCAGGCTTTGTTGCCTACTGCACCGCCGCTGGGACGCACAGATCGCTTGCATGGCCCGCCCACTGATTCACATCCCGCCTACATTCGCCATCTCTCGCTTCTGATCTAACTTTCATAAGGCCGTAGTGTGTCTCCTTGCAGCTTTCGCTAAAGCTGCGAGGCGTATTTGTGCATTCGTGTGCGCGGGCGCAGAACTTTTACTACTTACCTTATGGAGGTTGGAACATGAAGAGATCTTTCGCTCTTATCGGCATCGCAGTGATCGGAGTTGTCTTGACCGTCGCAGCGTGTGGTTCAAAGACAGGAACCAACGGCGGCATATCGACAGGCAAGGTGATCAAAGCGGTACCGGTGGGAAATCTGACCGCAACGCTCTCGAATGACAGCGGGGTGCTCAGGCATGGCAATCAGGAGTTCATGCTCTCGCTCACCGACGCGTCAGGCAAGGCGATCGACGTCGGCGCCGTGTCGCTCAGTTTTCACATGCCGCAAATGGGCGGTATGGCTGCAATGACTGACTCGGTCACCTTCACAACCACCAACACGCCGGGAGTTTATCGCGGCAAAGTGAATCTGGAAGTCGGCGGCGAATGGCAGGCACAACTCGCTTACGAAGGTCCCGCAGGAAATGGGAAGACAACCTTTAGCGTGACAGCGCAATGATTCATCGTCTCATTGAACTCAGTCTGCGCAATCGCGGTCTGGTAATCGTGATCTATCTCGGGTTCGCCGCCTGGGGCTACTGGGCCCTGGTGCGCACTCCGATCGACGCGATTCCTGATCTCTCCGACAATCAGGTGATCGTCTTCACGGACTGGACGGGACGCTCGCCGCAGGAGGTCGAGGATCAGGTCACCTACCCCCCGGTAACGAGCCTTCAAGGACTTCCCGGGGTGCGGGTTGTGCGTGCCAGTTCGGCCTTCAGCTTCTCGATGATCAATATCATCTTTGAAGACAACATCGATCTTTACTGGGCGCGGACCCGCGTGCTTGAGAGATTGAATCTCGTAACGAAGCAATTGCCGCAAGGCGTAACACCGACCCTTGGTCCGGACGCGACGGGCGTTGGGCAGGTCTTCTGGTACACGCTCGAAAGCGACCAAATCAATCTCCGGGATCTGAGGACGTTACAAGACTGGTACGTCCGGTATCAGTTGAACTCGGTTCCGGGAGTTGCCGAGGTCGCAAGTGTTGGCGGCTACGTGCAGCAGTATCAGATCGACGTCGATCCTAACAAGCTCCGCGCCTATTCAATGCCGCTGTCTACAGTCGTAGAGGCAGTTGAGCGTTCCAACAATAACGTTGGCGGTAATGTAGTTGAACAGTCGGGACAATGGGCTGTGGTACGAGGCATTGGCTTGATTGAGTCAGTAAGCGATGTCGAGAACATCGTCATTGGCGCCCCCAACGGTACGCCGCTGTACGTCCGAAACGTTGCGGACGTGAAACTGGGAAACGCGTTCCGTACCGGGGTTCTGGACAAGAACGGCAAGGAGGCGGTCGGCGGGGTAGTGATCGCGCGCTACGGCGTGAACACCCTCGACGTGATCGATGCCGTCAAACAGAAGATCAATGCTCTGCGGGCGGGCCTCCCGCCGGGAGTGCGAATCGTGTCTTTCTACGATCGCACACAGCTCATTGAAAGAGCGACGCATACGCTGAAGCGGGCGCTCATCGAAGAACTCATACTGGTGACGCTGGCGCACATCCTATTCCTGGCGCACTTCCGCTCGATCCTGATCGTAACCATCCCATTACCGCTCGCGATATTACTGTCTTTTCTCTTCATGCATTACATGGGCATCAGCTCGAATCTGATGTCTCTATCGGGAATCGCAATCGCCATAGGCGTGCTGGTTGATGCGGGGATCGTGGTCACGGAGAATGCTTTCCGCTTTCTGGAGCAGCGCCAGATCGATCCACGCGACCGAAAGGCTGTTTGGGAGACAGTACTCGATTCAACCAGGTTAGTAGGGCGTCCGGTCTTCTTTTCCATGGCAATTATCGTACTTGCCTTCGTTCCGGTTTTTTCCCTAACCGGCCAGGAAGGCAAGCTTTTTCATCCGCTGGCGTTTACAAAGACATTCGCGATGGTAGGCGCGACCATCATTGCCGTAACGCTCGTACCCGTGCTCTGCACCTATCTGCTGGCCGGAAAGTTTCACTCTGAACAATCTAATCCCGTGATGCGTGGGCTCCAGTTCATTTATCGTCCGGTACTGCGATTTGCCCTTGGTCACCGGCTCGTCACGGTGTCGGTAGCATTCCTGCTTTTTGCCGGTGCGATTTTCTTAGCTACCGGTATAGGCAGCGAGTTCATGCCGCCGCTGAACGAAGGCGATTTCATGTATATGCCTGTAACCGACCCGGCCATCTCTGTCGATGAAGCTCTGAAAATCATGAGCAAGCAGGATGAAATCCTGAAGAGCTTTCCGGAGGTTGAGTCCGCGGTGGGAAAGGCGGGGCGCGCCGAGACGTCGACTGATCCTTCGCCCGTGAACATGAACGAGACCATTGTCCACCTGAAATTACCGGAGCAATGGCGCGCCGGGGTGACCCGCGAGTCTTTGATCGCGGAGATGGATGAAAAGCTGCGCCTGCCTGGCGTAACGAATATCTGGACGCAGCCGATCATCAATCGCATCGACATGCTGACGACGGGAATCCGCTCGCAAGTCGGGATAAAGATCTTCGGCAACGACTTAAAGACGTTGGAAGACGTGTCGCGGAAAATAGCCGCAGCGGTACGCAACGTTCCCGGGGCAAAGGATGTTTACCCGGAACAAATTAGTGGTGCGCCTTATATTGATATTCACATCAACCGGACGGCAGCAGCACGGTATGGAATCGACCCGCGCACAATCGAAGATGTTATCGAAAAAGGCATTGGCGAAACGAACCTTACGGTGACTATTGAAGGCCGCCGGCGATTTCCCATGCGCGTGCGATATGCGCCCGAATTTCGTAGCAGCCCACAGGCGATCGCGCAGATTCCCATCACGTCACCCACCGGCGCTCCAATACCGCTGTCCCAACTAGCGGACATTCGCTCGGTCGAAGGGCCGACCATGATCTCCAGCGAGAATGGGCTTTTGCGCGGCACCGTGCTCTTGAACGTGCGCGGCCGTGACGTGGGCAGCTTCGTCAATGAAGCGCAGGGTGCCCTCAACAGTCAGGTGCAATTGCCCCCAGGCTATTACATTGCGTGGAGCGGTCAGTACGAAAACCAGCAGCGAGCTCGGAATCGCCTGCTCGTCGTCATTCCGATTGTGCTCGTGATTATCTTTGGGCTGCTTTATCTAACCTATCATTCCGTTGTGGAAGCGGCGCACGTGCTGCTCGCGGTTCCTTTCGCGCTGACCGGAGGTATCTATCTCGTCTGGCTGTTGCACTACAACTTTTCAGTCGCTGTCTGGGTCGGCTTCATCGCGCTGTTCGGCACGGCCGTGCAAACCGGTGTCGTAATGGTGATCTATCTGAAAGACGCGGTGGAACGAAGGCGTGAAAAGGACGGGGGACTGACGCGGGACACTTTGATGGCGGCAGTAACCGAAGGCGCGCTGCTCCGATTGCGGCCAAAGGTGATGACGGTCTCCACCGTAGTGGCCGGGTTGCTGCCCATCATGTGGAGCACCAGCGCGGGCGCGGAAGTCATGAAGCCTCTGGCAACGCCGGTGCTAGGCGGCATGGTGTCGAGTCTGCTGCACGTGCTGATCGTGACGCCGGTGATTTTCTTCTGGCTGCACGAGCGTGAATTAAGAAAGAGCGAAAGAAATGCTGTCGGAAATTCATCAACGTCAGTTAACGAGGAGAAGGATTTCGTTGGGCGCGAGTAGTTCAGAAAAGCGGTGTCTTACGTTTTTCCTGCTTAGCCTGATACTGGCGGCGGGCCCATCGTCCGTTATCAGCCAAGCCCCATCGCAACCGATGCGGACTGACGACTCGGCATCGGTGGCACGCTATGTCGATCCGTTGACGGGAATGACTGTGGATGAAGCGGTCACGTACGCGTTGGCGCACAACGGCGAGCTGCTGGCGGCGCGCAAAGAGATCGAAGCTGCGGAAGCCTTGGTCAGGCAAGCCGGGTTGCGACCCAATCCCAGGCTCGACGTTGAAGGTTCGCGGCAGATAAATGGCAAGGACAACAGCGTCATGGCCACTGCGATGTTGCCTCTGGAGTTGGGCGGGCGGCGACCGGCGCGCATCGCGGTGGCCCGGCGCGAGCTTGAAGTGCGCGAGCACGAGGTGGCGGATCGCGAGCGATCGCTGGCCGCGGAAGTAAGAATGAAGTTCGGCGAAACTCTGGCCCAGGCACTAAAGCTCGCGTTCACGGAAGAACTGCTGGCAAATAACCGGCGCGGTTACGATCTGATTGCCGCTCGCGTCACCGAAGGCGCAACCGCGCCGCTGGAGCAGAATATGGCTCTGGTCGAACTGAACCGGTTACGGTCGATGCGCGAGAACGTTGAGGGCAAGCTTGCAGTATTGATGCTTGAGCTGCGGAATTTGATTGGCATGCCTCCGGAAGAGCCGCTGCGACTCCGCGGTGACTTCAGCAACCTGGTCGCTCAACCGGCGCCCATCGCCATAGAGACTGAGCGCGCCCTGCGTGAAAGACCCGATCTTCTGGCGGTGCGCGCGATGGAGAACCTTGCCGCAGCCCGCATCGAACAGGCACGCGCCGCAGGCAGGCTTGACGCGAGCGTACTGGCCGGATACGAACGCATGAACTCCAGCTTTCCGGTATTTGGCGTTGACCAGAACGGTCAATTGCAACCGGTGCAGGACGTCTTTCATTTCTTGAAGTTCGGTATCTCGCTCGATCTGCCCGTGCGCGACAAGAACCAGGGCGCGATCGAAGCCGCGGTTGTTGAGGCCGAAGCAGCCAGGCAACGTCGCGAGTTTGCCGAGCTGACAGTTCGGCGCGAAGTGGCCGCTGCCTATGCGCAATATCAGAGCGCGGCGCGCGCCATGGAAATCTTTCGCGTGGGGGTGCGCGATCAAGCGAAAGCAAACCTGGACGTAGTCAGGCAAACATATGAACTTGGATCAAAGACCCTGCTTGATTACATCGCCGAACAGCGGCGCTTCATCGAGCTGGAAAATGATTTCATAGATGCGCAGCTCGCCACCTATTCCGCGCGCGTGCAGATCGAGCGGGCCACCGCATCACCGGAGTTAATCAAGAAATGAGCGATAACAATCACAAAGACAGCGACGAAAGAGTCATTGAGAAGACAGCTACCGTGACTGAGCGCGGCGGTGTGACTAAAGAAACGCGAGTCACTCAAATTCGTAACAGCCCACCTCGACGAAGAAATAAGACGGCTGTGGTTGCGATCGTGGCCGTCGTTGCGATAGCCGGGATCGCATTCGTGGCTTGGCTGTTATGGCCCAGCAAAGCAGGACGGCCTGTGCCCGCGCCCCGAAGTATTTCTGTTGGTGAGCCAGCTGGCCCGGAAACTGCCACGGCCGTCGAGCAGACGCTGACCCTGACGACCGAGCAGCTACAGCGCGCGGGAATCAAGATCGAAACTGTCGGTGAGAAAGCTGCGCCGGAAATGGCTTCGCAAATGGCTACCGGCGTGGTTCAGGCAAATGCCTATCATGAAACCCCGGTGATGTCTCTCGTTAGTGGGATCGTGCGCAGCGTAAGAGCGGAGCTGGGACAGAACGTCGGTCGCGGTCAAACGCTGGCGGTTGTTTCGAGCAACGAGTTGGCCGAGGCCCAGTCAAGCTACATCACCACCCTGGCTGAATTAGACGAGCATCACAAACACCACCGGCGCACTGCAAAATTGGTTGAGATCGGCGCGGCCAGCCGGGAGGAGTTCGAGAGGGCGACGACCCAACTGAAGACCGCAGAATCAGCCCTTGCCAATTTGCGGCAAAAGCTGGTCTTGCTGGGCCTGTCTCCCCAGCGTGTTAACGGGTTGAATTCATCATCGCAAGTGAGCTCGGAAGTGGGCGTGCCTTCGCCTGCTTCCGGCACCGTGACAAGCCGGTCCACAAATCCAGGTGAGGTCATTGAAGCGAACAAAGAGTTGCTGCGCATCACTGATCTTTCCAGCGTGTGGGTGGTGGGCCAGGTCTATGAAAAGGATCTTGCGCGCGTACATGTCGGCAGCGGCGCCAGCGTAACGTCCGATGCTTACCCGGGCCGAATTTTTCGCGGCCACGTTTCTTACGTCGATCCAAGAGTCGATCCCGCGACACGCACAGCCCAGGTGCGAATAGAATTAGCAAACCCGGGACTGGTGCTGAAGATCGGGATGTTCGTAAATATCGCCTTCGCGACGATTGGTGGCGCGGAAAACACTTTGCCGGTGGTGCCGGCTTCGGCGGTGCAGAATATCAACAGCCAGCAGACGGTGTTTGTCGGCACCAGTGATCCCAATGTTCTTGTTCTGCGCCCCGTGCGCCTTGGCCCGGAGAGCAATGGTTTCTATCCGGTGCTGGAAGGGCTGACTGTCGGAGAGCGAATTGTTACCGAAGGAAGTTTCCTGCTACGAGCCGAATGGTTGAAGCTACATGCAGGTCAATAATAATCCGCGAGGCTCATCGTCGGCTTGACCCCGTACCATGGTATAGCGTGTAACCTGGCTTCGAAGATGAATACTTGATTAGAGATCCCTAAAGTCTGTGCCCTGGTTGAAGATTAACTACCGCGCGGCACTTCGCTCATCAGCGCCAGCACATTGTCTTCGGAGTCATAGAAGTCCGCCAGCCACAGATCATAATCAGGCATCTTCGCCACCAGGTGAGGTTCGAGGATGAATTTGACGCCGCGCGACTTCAGAGTCTCATGTGTAGCCTGAATGTCTGCGACCTTGTAGTAAATGATTGAAGCCGGGTGATCCAATTCGGGCTTATCGGCAATCCCCAGCATCAAACGAACATTGCCGCAATCAAAGAAAGCCATATTCGGCGGCGCCTGAAATAGAAACTTCATGCCCAGACTATCGCGATAGAACGTTATCGCTCGATCCAGATTGTGGACGTTTACGAAGATCTGTCCGATGGCCGAAAGACCGGGTTGGCCTGTTGCTGGTGTCATAAGATTCTCCATTGTCTCATCAAGCAGAAGCCAGCGCGTCAGCAAGGGCCTTGTGTTCTGAGCCCTCCCTGACGGT
>JBDUCF010000338.1:0-3598 GCA_040003545.1 Pyrinomonadaceae bacterium
GACCTCGCGGTCTGTGTGTTGAACTGGGACGTAACGCATTTATTTCCACCGCGGCTGGTCCCGCGCATGGGCACGGCCAGCGGCATACCTGAAGAAGCCTGCACGCTCGTTGTGGTGCCCACGATCTTTTCCAATGAGTCACAGCTAAATGAGCAACTCGAGAAGCTTGAGGTGCATTTTCTTGCGAATCAGGACAAGCATATTTATTTCGCACTGCTGGGTGACTTCCCCGATTCTGACACCGAAGAAACACCTGACGACGCGGCGCTTCTCGCCACCGCGGCAACGCTTATCGACGATCTAAACCAACGCCACAGCAACGGAGACGCGCCACGCTTTCAGCTTTTTCACCGCTCTCGTCAATGGAATCCGGGGGAAAACAAATGGATGGGTTGGGAGCGAAAACGCGGCAAACTGGAAGAGTTGAACCGTCGGTTGCGTGGTGCCAGGGACACCAGCTTCACGATATTAAGCGGCCGGAAAAGAAGCGCCACAGACGAAGCTACCGTCGAGTCTTTGCTTCGGAGAATTCGTTATGTGATCACGTTGGATGCGGACACGCAACTTCCACGCGACGTGGCCCGGAAACTCGTCGGCGCGGCGATTCATCCACTCAACCGGCCGCAACTGGATCCGGCGGTCAACGTGGTCACACGAGGTTATGCCATCATGCAGCCTCGCGTGAGCATTTCGCTCGTCAGCGCTTCCCGTTCTAAGTTTGCGCGTATTTTTTCTGGGAACACCGGCATCGATCCCTACACCACCGCGGTGTCAGACGTCTATCAAGATCTTTTTGGCGAGGGAAATTTTACCGGCAAGGGTCTCTACGACGTCGACGCCTTCCAGGCCGCACTGTCGAACCGCGTCCCCGAAAACTCACTACTCAGTCACGATCTTTTTGAATCGCTGTTTGCGCGGGCCGCGCTGGCTACTGACATCGAATTGCTGGATGACTACCCGGCCTCCTACGAAGCTTACGCCAAACGGCAGCACCGTTGGACGCGCGGCGACTGGCAAATCTTGCGTTGGCTTTTTCCCCAGGTTCCCGATGCGAACGGCAACCAGACTCGTAACCCGCTGCCGCTCATTTCCCGCTGGAAAATTTTCGACAACTTACGGCGCAGCCTGGTGGCGCCCGCAATGTTTTTATGGCTACTTGCAGCCTGGACAGTTTTGCCGGGCTCGCCACTACTCTGGAGTTTGTTTGTGGTAGTGACGATTGCCTTTCCGGTCTATCTGCACGTCACCACGAGCCTTCTGATCCACCCTCGCGGAATTCCCTGGACCAGTCACTTCTGGAGTGTCTGGGGCGACCTGAGAACAAATACCACGCAGGTCGCCTTATCTATCGTGTTCCTGCCGCATCAGGCTTACCTGATGGCCGACGCGATCCTGCGCACGATTTACAGAAAACTAATTTCGCAAAAGAAGTTACTTGAATGGGTCACGGCTGCCGACGCTGAGAAACAAACGCGACGCGATCTTGCCGCTTTCATTTCGTTTATGCTTCCGGCTGAGTTACTGGCGCTATTGGCCGTCGCTTTTACACTCCTGGTTAAGCCGGCTTCATTCGGTGTGATGAGCGCGTTTGTTGCCGCCTGGGCCATATCGCCTTTCGTCGCCTATTGGATCAGCATCCTGCGTCCTCCGGAACGCAAGCTATTGAGCGTGGAGGACGTGAAGCTGGCGCGGATGGTAGCGCGCCGCACTTGGCGGTTCTTTGAGACGTTCGTTGGCCCTGAAGACAACTGGCTGCCGCCGGATAATTATCAGGAAGATCCGGCTCCCGTCCTGGCCCATCGAACCTCGCCAACCAACATCGGATTGCTGGCGCTCGCAACCGTCTCAGCTCACGATTTGGGCTACATCGCTTCGCTGGAATTTCTCGAGCGTCAGGAATTGACGTTTGCGAGTTTGATGAAGCTCGGAAAATTTCACGGCCATTTTTTCAACTGGTACGACACCAGGACTCTTCAGCCGCTTCAACCTCAGTACATATCAACCGTGGACAGTGGGAATTTGGCGGGGCACGTGATCGCGCTAAAGCAAGCGTGCATCGAGTTGCCCGACGCGCAGCTGTTTGATGGGCGACTCATTAACGGCTTGGCCGACACCATCAATGCTGTTTCCGTAGAAGCTGGCAATCTAGGCCGCTTTCGACAGCGCACGGAGGTGGTAACCGTTAGCCAGTTGCAAAACGAGATCGAAGCGTGTCAGGAACTTGTCTCAGACGGCATTCCCGACAGCTTGCCGTCATGGTTCCTGCTCTTTGAATCTTTGCGGCAGCGGACGTCCGAGATTGAAGACATCATTAATGCGCTGGCACATGAGCACGGTGAAGTCAATTTCAAAGAGCTGCGTTGGTGGTTGGGTGCTTTGCAGCATCAGGTTAGTTCCTGCCGCCGCGATGCAGACACGCTAACACCCTGGGGACGTTTGTTGTCTCAACTTCAGGCAGATACGGCCGTAGATGAACTGGACAAAAACGAGCAGTGGGAGTCGCTCATAAATCTTCTTCACGTTGTTCCTACGCTGGCTGAAGTGCCGCAGCTTTGCGATAGCGCACTGCTCCAACTTTCGGCGCTGAATGGCGAACTTCGCGAGCACTCAAGCGAGAAGATCGCGAAACTGACAGCGACGGTCGAACAGGGCGCCCGCGCGGCCGGCGATCTGCTGTCGCGTCTAAGTCGCCTGGCGCACACAGCGGAACAGATCATGGAAGAAATGGATTTTAAGTTTTTGCTCGATCCGGAGCGTAAAGTTTTCACGATCGGCTACAACGTCACGGCCCAGGTTGCTGATAACTCTTACTATGATCTGCTTGCTTCCGAAGCGCGCCTGGCCAGCTTCATCGCCATTGCCAAGGGCGACGTGGCGCAGGAACACTGGTTCCGCCTGGGTCGACAGTTAACCTCGGTCGATGGCGGACGGGCGCTTATTTCGTGGACCGGCACCATGTTTGAGTATCTGATGCCGTTGCTGGTGATGCGCAATTACCCGGCCTCTTTGCTCGATGAAACCTATCGAACGGTTGTTAAGAGACAAATCGAATATGGCAAGGAACGTGGTGTTCCCTGGGGCGTGTCTGAATCCGCATATAACGTTCGCGACCTTCACTTAAACTATCAATATGGTCCCTTTGGAGTTCCTGGTCTGGGGTTGAAGCGCGGGCTGATTGAGGACCTGGTGGTGGGTCCTTACGCCACCATGCTGGCGGCGGAGATTGATCCACGAGCGGCAATAGACAACCTGCGCCGTCTCGAGAAAGCTGGCGCGCTGGGCCCTTATGGATATTACGAGGCCATTGACTACACCGCAGAACGCTTACCGCAAGAGCAGCCTCATGTTCTGATTCGTACCTTCATGGCCCACCACCAGGGCATGAGTCTGGTCGCGCTCACTAACGTACTGGATGACGATCGCATGGAGAGACGTTTCCATGCCGACCCGTTGGTTCAGGCAACTGAACTCTTGTTGCAGGAACGCATTCCCGTGGGAGTGCCGGCGCGCCCGCCGCGCGCGGAAGAAGTTTTGACAGGCCGGCTGGTGCAAAGCCAGCAGGGAATGAGCACGCGTGTTTACCACCGCTTTGATACCG
>JBDUCF010000339.1:0-3579 GCA_040003545.1 Pyrinomonadaceae bacterium
CTGGCCGGCGACCTCGCCGCCGCCGAACTCGGAATGCGCAGCATGGTAGCTTCCGACATACGCGAACACTTCAGCGCCGCGATTCAAGCACTCGATCCTGAAGGTGAGTTACCGTAACAATCGAGCGCCGACATCTTATCCGCATTCTTCTTATCCGGGCAGATGAATACATCAACGCACAGCATCATTCCCGCCGGCGACTTCAGTACGAATACTCCCGAAGAAACCTTCAACCTCGGTTGCCAGATCGGCGAACAACTTTCCGGCGGCGAGATATTCCTGCTAAGTGGGCCTCTCGGGGCCGGCAAGACTATGTTTGTCAAAGGCATGGCCAGCGCCCTCGGTCTCGATAGAGATGAAGTGACCAGCCCTTCCTTCACGCTGGTTAATCCTTACTTGGGAGCGCTGACGCTCTACCACATCGATCTTTATCGTCTCGAAGAAGGAGCTACGGCAGCTCAGGCGGTTGATTTGGAGGAGTTATTGAGCGACGAGCGGGCCGTGATTGTCATCGAATGGGCTGAGCGCCTGGGTAATCATCCCTTACCGGAAAAAGTGTGGCGAATTTCCCTTACCGGCGACGGAGACGACCCGCGACAGATAACAATTGCGCGTTCGTGCTAGAATCATTGAACTTAGAAACGCTAAAGGAGAGAAGTGATATATGCCATACCCTGAAATCATGATTCGCCCAATGAGGGAAGAATTAACCCGGCTCGGTGTCGAGGAGTTGCGCACGCCGGAGGAAGTTGACGCGACGCTGCAAAATGCAAAAGGAACGGTAATGGTTGTCGTGAACTCCATTTGCGGTTGCGCCGCCGGTCGCGCGCGTCCCGGAGTGGCACTTGCCCTTCAACATGAGGTTCGCCCAGACAAAGTCGCAACCGTTTTCGCCGGAGCGGATATCGAAGCGACTGAGAAGGCCCGTGGATACTTTACCGGTTATGGCCCGTCATCGCCTTCGATCGGATTGCTGAAGGACGGGCAGCTGGTCTTCATGTTGGAGCGTTATCAAATTGAAGGCCGTGACGCGGAACAAATCGCGGGAGAGTTAACCAGGGCCTTCGATAGTTTCTGCTCCTCAGCCGCGACGGTCGCCGGCTGAGAATAAGTCCCACGTCGGGCGCCCCCCTGCCGATAATTTGTTATCCGCGCCGCGCAGGATTCGCTTTTGCCTTCCTCGGCGATAGTGGCTCGTATGCTATGATCGTGAGCGATGTCCTCCCAGTCTTCGATCACGCTCAACACACCGATCAATTCCCTTTTCCATAACATCCCCCGTCTGGGCCAATATGGAGCGCAGAAGCTGGCCTCCGCCCTGGCGGCTATCTCACGTAATCAAAAACCAGCCGAAGTCAGGGTCGAAGATCTTCTGACGTATCTGCCTATGCGCTACGAGGATCGTTCGAACCTCGCCAGCATTCGCGACTTGAGCGATGGCCTGGTGGCTTCCCTCGAATTGTCCGTGCGAGTCGCCGGCGGCTTTCAAGTTGGCAAGAACCGTCCCTTCAAGAAACCGAAGCTCTTCATGTTCGAAGTCTCCGCGAGTGATCGCGGGTTGACGGGACGCCCGGTAGTTATCTGGTGGTTCATCTCCGGTCGCAATGCACATCAGATCATTCAGTACAACATGAAACGCTTCACGCGCGGCGCGCATTTCATTGCTTTTGGGCGCTGGGAATGGGACGCGCGCCGCGGAACATTCGCCGCCCGGCTAAATAAGCCGGACGAGATTGAAATGCTGTCGGAGCCGGTAGCGGAACAGACAACCGTGGCCCCGGCGATCTCTTCGGTTGCGGTAGATTCGTTCGCAGAAAATGAAAGCACGGAGGATGATCCAGCTCTCAATGCAATTCACGTTGGGCGACGAGTTCCAGTCTATCGCAAGCTCGGCGACTTTCGCTCGAAGCGTCTGCGCGAGATTATCCATCAGGTGCTGGCTCAGCTTTCCAATAATTCTATTGCCGAAACACTCCCCAAAGACCTGTTAGCGCGCCAGCGGCTCAATGGTTTAGCTGTGGCGCTTCGGGCCGTGCATTTTCCCGCGGCAGACGGGTCGCTGGCGGAATACGAGCAGGCGCGCAGTCCCGCGCATTTACGCTTGATCTTTGAAGAGTTCTTTTGGTTTGCGCTGGGGCTGGCACTTAAGCGCAGCGAACGCCTGAAAGAAGAAAAGGGCTCGATCATAAAGATCAGCAGCGACGTTCGCGAAGCAATTGCATCTGTGCTTCCCTTCCGTTTGACCAATGCGCAACGAAGGGCCGTCGTGCAAATCTTTAACGACATGCAATCCGATGCGCCAATGAATCGCCTGCTGCAAGGCGACGTGGGCAGCGGCAAGACGATCGTGGCTCTGGTGGCGATGATGGCGGCAATGGAGAACGGCTACCAGACGGCGCTGATGGTTCCGACCGAAATATTGGCGGAACAACACGCTCGCAACGTCAAACGCCTTCTGGCCCGGACGCCTTATCGGGTTGAACTGCTAACGGGCTCGCTACGCGCCGCCGAAAAGCGGCGCTTGCATAAAGCCCTCGCCGCCGGCGAGGCCCATGCCTGCATCGGCACCCACGCTCTGATTCAGGAATCGGTTGCCTTCAACAAACTTGGCCTGATTGTCATCGATGAACAGCATCGTTTCGGAGTCATGCAACGCGCGGAGTTGCGCGCGCGTGGCTTTAATCCGGATGTCCTGGTGATGACGGCGACGCCGATTCCGCGCTCGCTGGCGATGACCGTCTACGGCGATCTCGACGTTTCGGTAATTGACCAAATGCCACCAGGGAGAACTCCGGTCAAGACCTCGGTCGGAGGTGAAGACAAACGCGCGGAGCTTTATGAATGGGTGCGGCGAAAATTGAAAACAGGCCGCCAGGTCTTTGTGGTCTATCCCCTGGTCGAAGAATCTGAGAAGCTGGATCTGAAGGACGCGACGCGCATGTACGAACAACTCCGCGATCAAATCTTTCCTGAATTTTCCGTCGGCCTCCTGCACGGCCGAATGAAGGCGCCGGAAAAAGAAGAGATCATGCGCCACTTCGTTGCCGGGGACATTCAAGTGCTCGTATCTACCACTGTGATCGAGGTCGGCGTTGATGTTCCCAATGCAACTGTGATGATCGTCGAGCACGCCGAGCGTTTTGGCCTATCGCAGCTTCATCAGCTTCGCGGCAGAGTCGGACGCGGTGGCAATCAAAGCTTTTGCATCCTGCTGACAGCCGACAAGAAGACTACTGTAGCAGAAGAGCGACTAGGTATTATGAAGGACACCAACGACGGTTTTCGCATCGCCGAAAAGGATTTGGAGCTGCGCGGCCCAGGGGAAATCATGGGTACGAGGCAGGCGGGACTACCCGAGTTTCGCATCGGCAATCTCGTTCGTGACCTGACCATACTCGAGCAAGCTAAGAACGAAGCTGCGTTCTACCTCCACGAGCGTGCCGGGTCTGCTGAAACATCAAAAATGATCAGGCGCGTGCGGAACGAAACGCGTTTTGGCCTGGCGGCGGTTGGCTAATCAAGATCCGCAGATTACGCAGATTTCACAGATTGAATAGGCTGGCTATCCAAACGGCCTTA
>JBDUCF010000340.1:0-3569 GCA_040003545.1 Pyrinomonadaceae bacterium
GAAGAGTACGCCATCGGAGATCTTAGTGAAGTAGTGTGCGGCAGCCACCAGCGCGATGAGGCCGGCGAAGATAATCGCGCCGCGCTCGAACCCAAGGCCTGTATCCGTGGCCACGAAATCCCCCAGCGCCGTACCGAGCGTATTTGAAACCAGAATCGTCAGCCAGTAGAAGACCTCATCTCCTTTGTTGACGATGTTCTGAAATTCGATCTTGCCCATCACTCGATGCCAGATAAAAAGAACTACGAGTACGCCAGTGAAAAGAATTATTGAAGACTTCACGTAACCGAGACCAAGAGTCCGATCAAAATAATCGGACATCGTCGTCCCCACGGTCGTAGTCGCGACCACCACCGTCCAGTAAACAAACGCGTGATAGCGTTTCACTGCGACCTGAGCGGCGAGCGCGATGGCAAAGAATGCGAGAAAGATGAGGCTACCGACGGCATAGCCGAGCTGCAGAGTCATGGTAACGGCATCGCCGCCAGTCTCGCCAAGAGTGGTCGCGAGAATTTTGATAATCCAGAAAGCAATGGTCACCTGTGGGACCTTGCTCAAGATATTCATTCGGTCTTCTTCTGAGCGCAAATTCACTGAACTCGTACCCACTTTCGTTAAATTTTGAATGTAAGCGGCAAAGCCCGTGCCGCCAGGATTATACCTATGATCGAGTCTCATCCGGGAGGTTCGGCGTTTTGTTTGAATACAATACCGAATGAATTGAGGCTGATGTGTCGCATGGTGCCGGCGATCGACTTAGTCCGCGCTTCGCGGGTTCGGCTCTCTTTCCAATCTGTTCAGTGTTTTGTTTTGCTTCTTATCCGCGGTAATCTGCGGCTTATTATCGCGCCGCGGTATCGTTCTGCCGCGATGATCGCGAGTTCCTGGAGTCAACTCTCCCCTGCAGTCCCCTGGAACAATTGCACCAACTGCGCACGTTTATTAAACTGCCATCTCACTAGCTCGAGGTCGATCTACCATTTAGGAGTCTTAATGAATTCGTCTGCACCCGAACGAATGCTCTTGCATTACCGCTTAGTGAGTAAGATTGATAGCGGCGGCATGGGTGAAGTCTACAAGGCCGAAGACACCAAGCTCGGGCGCACCGTGGCCATCAAACTTCTGCTGAGCGCTATCAATCAGGAACCCATCGCCCGGCGCCGCTTCCTGCAAGAGGCGCAATCAGCTTCGGCCCTCAATCATCCAAACATCGTTACCATTCACGCTATCGAAGAGGCTGAGGGTATCGACTTCATTGTCATGGAGTTTGTAGAGGGGCAGAATCTCAAGAGCCAGATCCAAAGCGACGGGGCCCTGCCACTAACCCGGCTACTAGATATCGGTATCCAGGCCGCTGACGCCCTTGAAGCGGCGCACCATATCAACCTCATCCACCGCGACATTAAATCGGCGAACATTCTGGTCACGCCGCGGGGCCATGCAAAGATACTCGACTTCGGACTCGCCAAAGTGATCCGCACCGTCGCTCAACAGGTCGATCAAGAGGCTCCTACGTTGACGAACCTCACTGACGAAGGAACCGTTCTGGGCACCGTGGCCTATATGTCTCCGGAGCAAACTCGCGGACAAGCTCTTGACGGCCGTTCCGATATCTTTTCGCTGGGCTGTGTTCTCTACGAAGCGGCTACACGATCACTGCCTTTTACCGGTCCCAGCATGCTCTCCGTCATGCACGCTATTGCGACCGCCGACCCACTGTCGCCCAGCCGCGTCAGACCGGAACTACCGCGTGAGTTTGATTTGATCATCGAAAGGGCGACCGCCAAAGACAAAGAGAACCGCTATCCGACGGCGGGCGAGATGGTCCAGGCCTTGAGAAATTTGCGCGCAACCTTCACAGGGGAATGGTTGGGTAGCCCGATTGTTTATGACAGAGATTTGATCGAGGCGTCTGTGGCTCCGTTTGTAGGCAGAGGCCCGGAGTTAACCCGGCTTGAAGGACTTCTACAGCAGACAATTGACGGCAGCGGCCGAGTAGTGCTCATCAGCGGCGAACCGGGGATTGGAAAGACTTCGCTTGCCGACGAATTTCTGCGCCGCGCCCGCGCGCTGTTTCCCGGTTTGTCAGTTGCTCGCGGCCGCTGCGTCGAACAGTACGGCACCGGCGAAGCCTATCTGCCGTTTCTGGACGCGATAAGCTCGTTGCTGCATGGCCCATCGCGTGAACGACTGGCGGCGATAATGCTAACCTCCGCGCCGACGTGGTGCTCGCAGTTGCCCGTAGCCTTCTCCTCCACCGGCGCCATAGAAAAAGTGCAACAGGAAACCATCGGCGCCACCAAGGAACGGATGATGCGCGAAATGGGAGACGCACTCGGGATGTTTGCTTCCATTTCGCCGGTGGTGTTGCTGCTGGAAGACTTGCACTGGGCCGACCCTTCCAGCGTTGATCTGTTACGCCATCTATCCCAGCGCATCAGCAACCAACATTTGCTGATTGCCGGCACGTTCAGGCCGGAGGACATCGAGCGGAGCAATCATCCGCTCAAGAGTTACAAGGCAGAGATGCAAGCGCACAAATTGTGTGAGGAGATCGCGCTTGATTCACTTAGTCCGGAGCATATTCAGGATTACCTGAACGCGACGTTTGCGCCGCACAGTTTTCCGCCCCAGCTCGCCACCCACATTTACGAGAAGACCGAAGGGCACCCGCTGTTTGCCACAAACCTTTTGCAATACCTGCAGGAGCGGGGCGACATCGCAAAGACGAATGAACATTGGTCTTTGAGCCGGCCGATTGCAGAGATGGCCCTGGAGTTGCCGGAAAGCGTGCGCAGCATGATTGGCAGGAAAATGGACTCGCTCGCAGACGAAGAGCGGCGCGCGTTGCAATATGCCAGCGTCGAAGGCCAGGAATTTCTTTCTACCGTAGTTGCAAGTTTGCTCAGCGTCGACGAGGTTGATCTGGAAGAAATGCTGGCGCAACTCGAGAAGACCCATCGATTGGTCGTTACTCTTGGCGAGGAGGAATTGCCTGACGGATCGCTGGCGACGCGTTATCGCTTCGCTCACGCGCTCTACCAGAATTTTCTTTATGGCGGTCTGGTGGCCAAACGGCGAGTCATGCTGCACCGGCAGGCCGGCGAACAGTTGGCCCGGCGATATGGCAACCGCGCTCCTCATATTGCCACGCAACTTGCCCTGCATTTCGACCGCGGGCGTGACTTTGGTCGCGCAGTCGAGTTTTTGATCCATGCGGGAGACAACGCCACCGCGCTTTATGCGAACGCCGAAGCCGCCGATCACTACACCCGGGCTCTGAGTCTGGCGGAGAAACTGCCTGAGGTAATCCAGTCGGAAACTGGCGCAACCATCTTCGGCAAACGCGGCGCTGCCAACATGGCCCTCAGCCGCTTTGACCAGTCGGCCGAAGACTACCTGAGCATGCTCAAGCACCAGGAGGTTTCCGACTCACCTGCGAAGAAGGCCGCCGGGCTTAACGCATTGGCCACGACCTTGTTCTTTTCTCACCGCCTTGACGAGATGAAGTCTCGCGCCGACGAAGCGCTTGACGCCGCCAAGCAAGCGGGAAGTGAAACCTTGCGTCT
>JBDUCF010000341.1:0-3569 GCA_040003545.1 Pyrinomonadaceae bacterium
GGCGAACTGCATTTCAATAATCGGACGCGCTCCTTCGATCGCCGCGCCGATCGCCATGCCAACGATGGCGTCTTCGCTAAGCGGGGAGTCGAGCACCCTACCGGGAAATTTTTCGGCCAGACCTTCTTCACTTTCGGAGACGGAAGGTTAAACGCGCGCGACCCGTTTGCTGCAGAACGCGCGCCGTTTCAATCGCGGGTGTTCAGCGGCACTTTGAGTGGTCCAATCGGCAAGCAGAGCAGTTCCTTTTTCCTCGATTTCGAACACCGAGCGATAGATGAAAACGGCACGATCCGGGCCACTGTTCTGGATCCGTTCCTGAATATCACTTCTCTTAATGAGTCTATCCTGACACCGCAGAGCCGCACTTTGTTCAGCTTGCGGCTGGACCAAAAGCTAAACAACACCAATACACTGGTGGCGCGCATTTACTCCTTCCGTCGGGATGCACCCAACTCCGGCGCCGGGGGTTTTGCACTCCCGAGCCGCGCCTTTGACGCTTCCGAGCGCGAACAAACTCTGCAACTGACCGAGACGGCGGTGCTCGGCAAATCTGCGGTTAGCGAGACGCGCTTTCAATTCGTTCGCGAACGATTTGTGCAGCAGGGTGATAACTCCAGGCCGACCATAAATGTGCTCGACGCGTTTGTTGACGGCCCAATCGGTGAGCATTCCTTTACGCAGAATCTGTGGGAGCTAAGCCAACAGGTTTCGTGGGCGCTTTCAAAGCACAACCTTAAGGGCGGCGTGCAATTGCGCCGGGTAAGCGTTAATGACCTGTCCAGACGAAATTTCGGCGGGACTTTCACCTTTGCCGGCGGGACTGGCGTTAGGCTGGATGAAAATGGCCAGGTGGTCTACGGTCCCGGGCTGCCGGAGTTCGTTTCTTTGACCAGCATTGAACGCTACCGTCGCACACTGTTGTTTGCAGCTCAGGGGCTCCCTGCCAACAGCGGAAGTTTAAGCCCGAGCGATCTGGGATTTGGGCCGACACAGCTTTCAATGACCGTCGGCTCTCCCGCCGCGCAGGTTAGTCAACTTTCATTCGCGACCTTTGTTCAGGATGATTGGCGAGCAGGCCCGAACTTTACGCTCAGCGCCGGACTCCGTTACGAGTTGCAGAGCAACGTCGGCAAGAATTTGGATCTCGCTCCACGCCTCAGGTTTGCGTGGGCGCCGGGCGGGCCCAAGAACGGCCAACGCGGTACAGTAATTCGTGGCGGCATTGGCATCTTCTATGATCGGATCGCCGAAGATTTGACGCTGCAGGCCAACCGCTTCAACGGCGTCACGCAACGGCAGTTAATCATCAGGGACCCTGAAATACTGCAGTCTTTTCCGAGTCTCCCTGACCTCGCTGCGAGCGCCACTCTTGTTCCCTACAATATTATCCGCGTGGCCAACGACGCGCGCGCGCCCTATAGCTTACAAACAGCCTTAGGTATAGACCATCAGTTATCAGACAAGCTGACGATCTCTGCCACCTACCTTTATAGCCGGGCGCTTCATCTATTGCGCTCGCGCGACATCAATGCGCCGCTCCCGGGCACCAACCAGGCCAATACCGCCGTGCGGCCTCTGGGTGAACCGAATAACGTCTTCTTGTATGAGTCGAGCGGCAGGTCGAACCAGCAGCAGTTATTTATCAGGTTTAATGGTCGCCTGGCTCGGAAAGCAAACTTCTTCGGTACTTACATTTTGAACCAGGCGAAAAGCGACACCGACGGCCCATTCAATTTCCCGGCCAACTCATACGACTTGAGCACAGAGTACGGACGTTCTTCGATGGATGTCCGACACTATCTCGTCGTTGGCGGCACGATCGACTTGCGTTGGGGGCTGCGTCTTAATCCGCTTGTTGTCGCTTCGTCGGGGCGCCCCTTTAACATCATTACGGGTCGAGACACCAATGGCGACAGCCTGTTCACAGAGCGCCCGGCCTTCGCCACGGATCTGACGAAACCCGGCATTGTTGTCACTCGATTTGGCGCTTTTGACCCCAATCCGTCAGACGGACAACCACTCATCCCGCGGAATTTCGGCGCCGGGCCAACACAATTTGTCGTGAATTTGCGAATCGGCAAGACGTTCCAGTTGGGAAAGGGTCGAAGCGGAGCGTCGGGCAACGCCGCCCCGAAGAGAAAAGCGGGAGACACTGGAGATGATGCGTGGGGAGGTGCTGTACCGAGCGCCGCGAACGCTTCAGATGGTCGTTATAGTCTGAGTCTGGCCCTGCGCTTACAGAATCTCTTTAACCACGTCAACGCAGCAACGCCGGTGGGGAATCTCGGCTCATTGTTGTTTGGACAATCAACGTCGTCGGCTGGGAATTTCGGGTTTGCCGGAAACCCGGCCGCGGGCAACCGCCGTGTTGAAATGCAGATCGGATTCACCTTTTAATAATCGCATCGCAAAAGCAAGGCGCAATCGCGGTTTGCTTTCATTCACCCGCCACACGACTTACGGTCCTCAGTCCTAAAAACTAGAGACTCGTGATGAGCACAAGTTTGGTCCATCCTGTCGAATCCATAGCCGAGGTAGATGCCGTTTTGTCAGGCCTCGCCACTGAAGATGTCGATAGCCAATTTGCCCTTTCGTATGGGCAACAGCGGCTGTGGTTTTTGCAGCAGCTGGAGCCGGAGAGCGCGGCGTACAACATTCGGGTGGCGGTGCGGTTGCGAGGCGAGCTGAAGGTCGGAGCGCTGACGGCCAGCTTGAACGAGATAGTGAGACGACACGAGAGCCTGCGGACGAGATTTGCGGTGGTGGCCGGTGAGCCGGTGCAGTTGATCGACGAGGCAGCGGACTGCGGGCTGGAGTTGGTTGATCTGCAGGGGCTGGAAGCGAGCGAGCGGGAGGGGGAAGCGGAGCGACAGGCGCGGGCGGAGGGCGAGCGGGCGTTCAACCTGGAGGCGGGGCCGTTGCTGCGAGTGCGGTTGTTGCAGCTGGGGGCGGCGGAGCACGTGCTGCTGCTGACGCTGCACCACATCATCAGTGATGGCTGGTCGCTGGGGGTGCTCTTCAAGGAACTGGGGCGGCTGTACGAGGCGTACGGGCGAGGCGCGGAATCGCCGTTGGCAGAGTTGGCGGTGCAGTACGGGGACTACGCGAGTTGGCAGCGGGAGCAGCTGCAGGGCGAGGTGCTGGCGGAGCAGATGAGTTATTGGCAAGAGCAGTTGCGGGGAGCGCCGGCGTTGTTGGAGTTGCCGCTGGACCGGCCGCGTCCAGCGTTGCAGAGCTATGCCGGCCGGCGGCAGCGGGTGGAGTTGAGCAGGGAATTGACGCGAGCGCTTAAGGAGCTGAGCCGGGGCGAGGGAGTGACGCTGTTCATGACATTGCTGGCGGCGTTTCAGGTGCTGCTGGCGCGCTACACGGGCCAGCAAGACATCGTGGTGGGCACGCCAGTGGCGGGCCGCAATCGAGTGGAAGTAGAAGGGCTGATCGGGTTCTTTCTCAACACGCTGCCGCTGCGCACGGAATTGCGGGGGCAGCCTTCGTTCCGCGAGCTGTTGCAGCGGGTCAAGCACGTTTGCCTGCAGGCCTACGCCCATCAGGACCTCCCCTTTGAA
>JBDUCF010000342.1:0-3568 GCA_040003545.1 Pyrinomonadaceae bacterium
TCCTTTCGTTTTGGTCGTTATTGTCCTTGACGCGATCTCTGCCGTCGCCCGCTACTTCTCCCACCATTTTCTAGCACAGGCCAGGTGCCAGTTCTTTGTTGACGTCTTACTCGTTACGTGGCTCGTCTGGACAACTGGCGACGTGCATTCACCCGACACGGCCCTCTACATCGTAATCATCTCCGCAGCTAGTTTTTTCCTCGGGCCGCGGGATGTAATGATTGCTTCCGTGGGATGTGCGGTGGCGTTCACGGCCAGCACACTTGCGGCTATCAACGGACTGGGAGCGGGCCTGACACAAGGCTCCATTGCTCAAGCCGCCCAGGCGATCGGGGTATTCGATATCTCGTTTCTGGTTGTTGGTTTGCTTGCGGCCCGCCTTGCTCAACGGCAATCACATTCCGACGTACAACTCCTGGCCGCAACGCAATCATTGGCGAAACTCCGCGCTCTGCACGAACGGATTGTGGAGTCGATCCGCTCTGGGGTCATCACCACCGACCTCCTGGGCCGTATCTTTTTTTTCAATGCAGCAGCGGAGGAAATCACCGGATACAAGGCCGCTGATGTTTACGGGCAGGAGGCATCGATTTTTTTTGGGGATATGTCTCAGCAGGTCGCTGAATCAATGCGGGCCACGGGCGAAGGCACAGCGAGTCCACGCTTCGAGTCTGACTGCCTGACTTCCGACGGATTGCGCTTGCGTTTAGGTTTCAGTATCTCCCCCCTGTTTGCCGAGTCCGGGGAAACCAGCGGCTTAGTGGTGACTTTCCAGGACATGACCGCCGTGCGGGCCCTGGAGGAGACTTCGCGCCGACAGGATCGCCTGGCGGCAGTTGGTCGGGTAGCGGCTTCAATTGCGCACGAGATCAGAAATCCGCTGGCTGCCATGCGGGGCTCAATTCAAATGTTACGATCTGAGGTGGCGGATGATTCCGCTCAGGCAAACCTGATGGAAATCATCCTGCGTGAGTCTGATCGATTGAATCGAATAATCACTGACTATCTTGCGTATGCCAGGCCGCGCGCAGCATCCTTGAGCATCGTAGACGTGCGGGCACTGCTCGATGAAACGTTTAGTCTGCTGCGGAACAGCGCTGAAATTGGCGAGAAGCACTTGCTGCAACAAGATTTGCCTACCAGCGAAGTGATAGTAAAGGGTGATTCGGAACAACTGCGCCAGGTAAGCTGGAATCTGTCGCGCAACGCATTGCAGGCAATGCCTGGTGGCGGAACTCTGCACGTTTCTCTGCGGCGGGCCGGAACGGGCCGGGTGCATTTGACTTTCACTGATACCGGACGAGGTATGACGCCGGACCAGGTCGAACATCTCTTCGAACCTTTCTCCTCGACCACCGGTGGGACAGGCCTCGGACTTTCAATTGTCTATCAGATCATTCGCGATCATGGTGGTACAATCAACGTGCGAAGCCGTGAAGGCCAGGGAACCACAATAACCGTTGAACTTCCCTCCCCAGAGTCGCTGTCCCGAAGTGGGGAACTGAAAATAGGAAGTCGCACGGGAGTCGTGACAACATCTGGCGTCTAAGTTCCAGTTACTATGCCTAACATTCTAATAGTTGATGATGAGTTGAGCATGCGCCAGTTTCTGACGCATTTGTTCGAGCGCGAAAGTTATGAAGTCCGGGCCGCGGAAAACGGCCGCCAAGCTATGTCGCTTTTGCGCGAGAATCCCGCCGACTTGATCATTACAGATGTGAAGATGCCGGACATGGGGGGCATCGATCTGCTGCGTGCCGCTCGCGAATTTCTGCCTGGCATTGAAGTCGTCATGATGACGGCGTTCGCCAATGTGGACACCGCGCGTGAGGCTTTCCTGCTCGGCGCCTTCGATTTTATCCAAAAGCCTTTCGACAATGATCTATTGAAAGAAATCGTTTCGCGCGCAGTCGCTAAAATTTCTCTGGTAAGAGAAAAAGAGGCGCTGCTTGAAGAGAACCAGGCGTTAATTAAGGGCCAGCGCGCCCGCGGCGAACTGAGCAATATTATTGGCCGATCGGAACAAATGCAGGCCGTGTATCAAATGATCGAGACCGTCGCGCAGGTTCAGTCCACAGTGCTTGTTACTGGCGAGTCGGGCACGGGAAAAGAATTGGTTGCCCGGGCCATTCATGATCTCGGTCCGCGCGCGCAAAAACCGTTCGTTTCGATCAACTGCGGCGCATTTACCGAAACCCTGCTTGAGTCGGAATTATTCGGCTACATGAAGGGATCCTTTACCGGGGCTACCGCGAATCGAAAGGGTTTGTTCGAAGCTGCAAACCGCGGAACGATTTTCCTGGATGAAATTGGTGAGATGTCGCCTGCGATGCAGGTGAAGTTGTTGCGCGTGTTGCAGGAACGCAAAGTGCGGCCCGTGGGAGGCCACGATGAGATTGAGGTTGATGCGCGCGTGATTGCCGCCACCAATCGAGACCTGGCGAACCTGGTTAAAGAAGGTACCTTTCGCGAGGACGTTTACTATCGCGTTGCCGTCATACCTATGGAATTGCCCCCTCTGCGGGAAAGGGGCTCGGACATTGCAGATCTCACGGAACACTTCATAAGCAAGTTCTGCCAGCTGGGGGGACGAAAGCTTTCGATCAGCGATAAGGCGATGCGGCTTCTGGAAGCTTATTCATGGCCCGGAAACGTCCGCGAGCTTGAACACACGATCGAGCGGGCGGTCGCCCTCGAACCTACCGACACGATTCAGCCCGAACGATTGCCAGATCAAATAACCAATTACAGCTCAGCCCGCGTCTCGGGAGCCCTTGACCTTCCTGATGACGGCCTGAACTTGATGGCTCACTTGGATCAACTGGAAAAAACCTATCTGCACGAAGCTCTACGCCGCAGTGAAGGCAATCAAACGAACGCCGCAGAACTTTTGAAGATGTCTGTGCGGTCGCTTCGCCATCTCCTGGACAAACACGGCATGCGCGGTCGGGCAGCCCAGATGCGCGACGAGCGGCGCGGCCCGGAAACAATACCCCGCCGGCGTGCCACCGATCCCTATCCCCGCCGTCGCGACGTAGACGCCAGCGAACGAGCTGCTGGAGCTGGGGAAAACTAACCGCTAGTCATCATCACAAATAAGGCCTCATCGCCTTGACGTAAAGCGTCACTGCGTCGCTGACATAATCTGTCATTGACAGCCGACGCGCCGCCTCCCAACAAGCCTTACACTCTGCGATAACCAAAAATAGCCCAATGTTTGGGGGGTTCTGATCCTCAATATAGATGCTCGGGCTTCTGGCACGGTGATTGTTATGAAGCCTTGCGACATATTCGCGCACTGCGTGTCACCAACGTGAGACTTTAAGGCCGTGGCGCGAGAAATAGATAACTCTCAATCTTTCTCTCAAGGAGCACAAAGCTACATGAAAATCCAAAAACGCCAGGACGGCTTCTCTCTTATCGAACTTTTGATCGTGGTTGCGATTATCGGCATCATCGCCGCCATCGCGATTCCGAATCTTCTCGCTTCACGACGCGCTGCCAACGAAGGTTCGGCGCAGTCTTCTCTTCGCACCATCCACAGTTCCCAGGCTACTTACCAGGCGAC
>JBDUCF010000055.1:0-12004 GCA_040003545.1 Pyrinomonadaceae bacterium
AATGAACAATTCGGATTCGAAACGTCAGATGCTGCGCCACACGTTAGCAACCCTGGCTTACCGCGGCGCGAAAGCGGTACGCGACGCTCCCGATTCGTTTGCTTCATACCAGGCCGGGGAAACAAGCCGCACTCCGGCGCAAATTCTAGCGCACATCGGCGACTTACTTGATTGGGCCTTGTCTATCGCGAACGGGTCCGAGTCGTGGCATGATTCGAAGCCTCGGCAATGGAACCAGGATATCGAACGATTTCACGCGGCACTGGAACGCCTCGATAATTATCTTGCCTCAGACGCCGAGCTGGCCGACACTTGCGAACGCCTCTTCCAGGGAGCGATTGCGGATTCATTGACCCATGTGGGCCAGATCGCCATGCTGCGGCGCATTGCCGGAGCGCCAATCAAAGGCGAGAACTATTCAAAGGCCAAGATCGAGGCCGGTCGGGTCGGATCGGAACAAGCAAAGGCAGTTCAGGAGTTTGGTTGAAGCCGATTCAGTAGCCAGACGTTAGGCAGTCGGCAAGGGACTTAGACTAGTTGTACTTCACCGCTTTCCCTTCAGCCTTATTTACTCAGTAGAAGCAGACGCAATTATGATCGTGGCGGTCGCTCACCAACGCCGGCGCCCGGGTTACTGGAGAAACAGATTGTGAAGTATTCGCAGGTAGGTTTTTCCCGGGTGTCGAATATAATGAACGGCAAGTGATTCTAAACGCTTCCAGCATCGATGCGAAGGGCCGTAATTCAGAAACGGGCTCGAATCGTCCGAAGCAGAACAGCCTCATCAGCACGATAAACTTATGGCTCGACCGGGGAATCCTGCTCTGGATATTCGCGATCGCTGTCTTTGCGCCGCATTCGATTGCCGCGACGCAGACTGCGTGGTTGTGCGGAATGCTTTTCTGGGTGTTGCGGTTCTTCCTGCGGCCGCGGCCGCTGATCTTTCGCACGCCGGTTGATTACGCTCTGTTCGGCTTCTTCCTGCTCACCGGCTTGTCGGCATTTCTTTCTTACGAGCCGGTGGTTTCGATTGGAAAACTGCGCGCGGCAAGTCTCTTTACGATCGTTTACCTGGTCGCTGAAAACGTTCCATCCGTCCGAATCGTGCGGGCGCTGGCAGTGGTGCTGGTGGCTTCGTCGATGGTCAACGTCCTGTACACCTTTGGCGAGCGCGCAGTCGGACGGGGCATAAAGGTCACTAGCGTTTCGCAAGCCAGCCCACTGTTTGCCGCCGGCATTCGCGACGGCGACACGTTACTAGAGGTTGACGAACAGAAGTTGCGCGCTCCGGAGCAATTGATTGCCGCTCTGGAAACTCAATCCGTGAATGCGCCGCCCGCCAGAATAAAGATCTACCGCTATGAATGGATGCCGATTTTCACCGTAGCGCGGGGAAACCTACTTCCGGGCAAAACGGCGCTCGAGCAGTTGGGCATTGCTAGCGGGTCACGCGGCCGCGATTGGCGCGCCATGGGTTTCTTCGGTCACTACGTAACCTACGCCGAAGCGTTGCAGCTAATTATTTCACTCGCGCTTGGTTTGTTTATTTGTCTGCCGCGCAAGCGCGGTCTCAGCGGTCTGCTATTAGCTATGGCGATTGCCGGACTGGGTATCGCATTACTACTAACGGTGACGCGCGCCAGCTGGCTGGCATTCCTCGTTTCCGCTTTCATCATGCTGTTGTTAGGGACGAGCCGGCGGGCGATCCTGATCATAACCACGTGCGCGCTGCCATTGATTCTGGGCGGCCTGTTTGTCCTGCATCAAAAACGAAACGTCGGCTTCTTTGATCAGAAAGACGACTCGATCCGCTGGCGCCAAACAGTGCAGCGCGAAGGTCTGCATTTGCTTCTCAGCAAGCCGCGCCATTTGTTCATAGGCGTGGGCATGGATTCAATCAAGAAGCACTGGCGCGAATGGGATTTGTTCGACCATGGCCGTTTGCCAATCGGCCACATGCATTCGAACATTTTGCAATTAGCGCTCGAACGCGGCGTGCCGGCGCTGCTGCTGTGGCTGGTGCTGCTGTTCATTTACGCGCGCATGCTGTGGCGGAGTTTTCGCAAACTTAGCAAAGGAGAGGCCCACCTCGGCCGCCCGGAGAACACCGGGGACACCGGCCAGTGGATTGATCGCGGGATCGTGCTCGGGGCGTTGGGTGGACTTGCTGGCTTCTTCACCAGCGGCCTGGTCCATTACAACTGGGGCGACTCCGAAGTCGTGATGATCTTTTATTTCATTATGGGATTGAGCCTGGTAGTAGAGAGGCAAAGCAGGCTGGGACTTCAGAAAGCAAAATAAACTATTGCCGAGGCTTGATGCGGTCGTCGAGCCAGTTAGCAGCTTCTGACAGCGGTGCGATGTGATGAACCTCTCCGCGCCAGACCCGAATCATTGAAATCACCAGCACCGCCGTAGCGCCAAGAGAAAAGATTGTCGATCCGATCGAGCTGTCGGTAATCAAACTCAGCATGGAGAAGAGGAAGCCAATCACCAAAATGGCCAGTTGCAGCGCCAGACCCTGCGCCGCATGAAAGCGCGCGCGCACTTCGCTGCGCGGGATTAGAAAAAGCTCAACTACCGCAGCAACGGCGCCGATGTGAAAAGGGCAGTAGGGCAAAATCATGGCCCACTTCTCCGGTAAGCCGAGGCCTGGAACAGTTCGATCACCTGGCTTTTGCGCGACCCGCGGCGGGGCATGAATATTCTGTACCGGTTGATACGGCGCGGGTGGCTGATAGGTGCGCGGGCTCGGGTAAGCAGGCGGAATGAAAACTGAAGGGTAGGAACCTTGCGGATCTTCGAACCTGCGCGTGGGAGTGTCCGTTGTGCTGTTCTGGCGTGCTGCTTCGTTTGCGGTGCGTCCTATGTCGCGGGTCGCACCCTTTACCTCTTCGGTAGGCGCTCCCGAAGGCGCGGCCCCCCAATCTTCATCCGCGTTTTTCGCGACGTCGCCATCGAGCGGATTTGTATCGTACTTGCCTCTTTTAGTTTCCATTACTCGATCGTACGGAACTTTGCAACTTTTTTTCTTTAGGCTCCCGGTGCCTTGGCGCGAAATAATCTCTCGCCAGGTCGCAAAGAAGTGAAATGCCAAAGCGCAGAGCCGTTCAAAAAGCCTATTCGGCTCACGTTAGGAACTGTATTAACCCTGAATCTTACTCGCCCACAATCTCATACTCAACCTCCTGCCAATGCTGTTCGCGTTCGGAAATGCGGAACGCACGCATTACCGGCGTGGTACTGCCCAGGCCGATAATCAAATAGATCGCCGCCGGATAATAAGCGAGCCGAACATCCGTTTCGGACGGCGAGGGATCGTTGGCGCGGGGGTGGGAATGGTAAATGGCCAGCAACTCTTCGCCGCGGGCGCGCATCTCGCGCTGAGCGGCGAACAAGTCTTCGGGCGCTGCTTCGTAGCCAACCAAATGATCGGAGGCAATATTGCGGAGTCGATAAACTGCCTGGGCGCGTCCCTCGTCCGCGCCACCAACCAGCCCGCAGCATTCGGCCGGACTCTCTGCCCGCGCGTGCTCAATAATCTCGTTAATGAGAGCTTGCGGCAGAACAATGGTCCTGTTTGGTAAGGAAGTTGGCTTCGCCATCTGATGTGCGGAAAGGCTCTGCCTTTCCGAGACTGGCCTGTCAGGATCTTCCGGGCGAGGCTACGCCTCGCCTCAGGCGTAGTCTTAAAAACTTTCAAGCTGTTACCGGAAAGGCAAAGCCTTTCCGCACATCCGGCGGCACAGCCGCAAAGTCGGGCGAGCCCCTAAGGGCAAAGCCATCACTAGTCTCTAACGATCTTCAGCCTCAACTCATCCAACTGCTTCTGATCAACTTCTCCGGGGGCGTCGATCATTAAGTCGGCCGCCGAAGCTGTCTTGGGAAACGCCATCAC
Source organism: Pyrinomonadaceae bacterium (assembly GCA_040003545.1). Classification (GTDB taxonomy): domain Bacteria; phylum Acidobacteriota; class Blastocatellia; order Pyrinomonadales; family Pyrinomonadaceae; genus DASXRU01. The sequence continues at coordinate 3,899 of JBDUCF010000055.1, forward strand.
ATCGCGAATATTTTCCGTCCCGGCCAGCACCATCATCAAACGTTCAATCCCGGGCGCAATGCCTCCATGCGGCGGCGTGCCGAATTCGAGCGCATCGAGAAAGAATCCGAAACGCGAGCGCGCTTCCTCAGTAGTCATGCCCAGCGCTTTGAAAACCAGACGCTGCACGTCGCGCCGGTGAATACGAATTGATCCGCTGGCCAACTCGACGCCATTGATGACGGGATCGTACGCTTTGGTTCTAATTCGACCCAGCAGTTCAGTCTCCCCACCTTCGACCGCGCGCTCGAGCAGCGAAAGGTCATCGTCCAGGGGCGAAGTAAACGGATGATGCATGGAATAGTAGCGGCCATCCTCTTCGTGGTACTCGAACATGGGAAACTCAGTGACCCACAGCGGGGCGTAGACATTCTCGGCGACCAGCTTCTGTCTGCCCGCCACTTCATTACGTAAAGCGCCCAGACTTGCCGCCACGGTTTTTGGTTTCCCTGCGACTATCAGTACCGCGTCACCCTTTCCGGCGCCCGCCAGTTGGGCCATGGCTGTGACTACATCCTCGCCCAAAGCCTTGAGCAGCGAAGACTGGGTCTCGTCACCGAGCTTTATCCACGCCAGCGCCCCGGCGCCATAACGCTTCGCAAACTCCTGAAGCTCGTCCAGCATTTTGCGCGAGAGGGTTGCCCCTCCGCGAACAACAATTCCTTTTACTTCGCCGCCGTTGGCGAGTGCCGACGCGTATGGCGCGAAGGTTGTTTCCGCCAACGGAGCGGAAAGATTCTGGAGTTCCATTCCTTCGATTCGCAAGTCCGGCTTGTCCGATCCAAACCTCCGCATCGCTTCGGCATAGCTGAAGCGGGGAAACGGCGCCGGCAAGTTCACGTCAATTAAACGAAACACGCGCGCGAATAACCCCTCAACCAGCGAATAGATCTGCTCGGTGGTAGCAAAACTCATCTCGAGGTCGAGCTGGGTGAACTCCGGTTGGCGATCGGCACGCAAGTCTTCGTCACGAAAGCAGCGAGCAATCTGAAAATACTTATCCAGACCCGCGATCATGCACAGTTGTTTGAAGAGTTGTGGCGACTGTGGCAGCGCAAAGAACTTTCCCGGCTGAATCCGCGCCGGCACTATGTAATCTCGCGCTCCTTCCGGAGTGGACTTGATCAGGATCGGCGTTTCAATCTCAGTGAAGCCCTGTTCGTCCATATAGCGGCGAATCTCGGCCAACACACGATGCCGCAAACGGAGATTTGCCTGCAGTTGAGGCCGGCGTAAATCAAGATAGCGATATTTCAACCGCAGATCTTCGCTGGCCAGGGCTTCCGAACTTTGCGTTTCGAGTTGGAAAGGCAGGGTACGCGCGTCGTTCAGGACCAGCACTTCGCGCGCCTGAACTTCGATCTCGCCGGTGCCGAGCTTGCGATTGCGCGCCGTGTCGTCGCGCAAAACGACTTCGCCGGTAACAGCGATGACGTATTCACCACGGACATCCTTCGCCTTCCCGTGGGCTTCGGGCGCCCTCTCTTCGTTGGCGACAATCTGCGTGATGCCTTCGCGGTCACGCAAATCAATGAACGTGAGCGGTCCGAAATCGCGGCGCCGCGCGACCCAGCCCATCAGCGTCACAGTCTTTCCCACGTCCGCCGCGCGCAAGGCGCCACAGGAATGCGTGCGCTGCAAGTTTCCCAGGTTATCCAGCATTTGTAGACTCTACGTTTGTCCGTCGCTCAACAATCTCAATCCTATTTCCCCCAGGATCATGCACATAGAAGCGCAGCGTACCCGGGATGGGCCGGTCATCCGGGATAATTTCCACCCCCGCGTTGTGCAGGCGTCTCTCGGTTTCGTCAAGATCGGAAACGGTAAAGCAGACGTGACGCGCGCTCAACAACCCATCCGCCCCGTCTTCGATCGACAAGTGCAACTGCGCCGTGCCGATCTTGTACCAGGCGCCACTCTGGCGCGTTCCCGCCGGCTTTGGCAACTCTTCCAGGCCCAGTACCGAGCCGTAGAATTCTTTCGTAGCCCCTTCGAGATCGCCGGGGACGGTAATGTTGACGTGATCGAGTTGCATTATCACTAGATATTAGACAGGCAGGAATGCCTGTCCTACTGGCCGTCAAGTTTGAAATGGGGATTCTCAATTATTCCGAACACGTTTCCGAAAGGGTCCTTTACAGTTGCCACCTTGATTCCGCCACCGACGTCCTGAACGTCTTCATGCCTGGTTGCTCCCTGCTTGATCACCCGGTTCAAAGCCTCTTCGGCATTATTCACACCCCAGTAGGCAACGACGCCTTCGCCTTTCTCCGCGGAAGTATTTTCGCCGGGTTGCAATCCAAGCTCGTAACCACCCACACTAAAGCCTACGTAGAACGGCTCGTCAAAGTACGGCTTGATTCCCAGCACAGAGCTGTACCAGCTCTTCGCCTGGTCGATATTATTGACGTGATAAATCGCCGTGCGTAATCCCTGAAACATTGGCACGTCTCCTCACGCAGTTAACTACAACCCGATCATAAAGCTTCCGGACAAAAACGAAGTCTACTCAGCGGCCTGGCATAAAGCTTCATCCTGTAACACATGCAGTCAGGAAGGCGCGCTTGCCCCCGCTCTGAAGCCGCAACGATTACAACTCGTCCGGTCTATTCTTCCTTTACCGCAGAGCCCTTTCCAAAACGCTCAACCTCCTCGAAGCGCTCTTCAGTATTCCTCTCAACTGGGGGCTTGGCGGCCAGGTAATCATTGAAGGCCGCCGATTGATTTCGCGGAATGCTGAGTGATTGCCATTGCGCCGATCGAAAGTGCTTTGCCAGAAAAACTATTTGCCCGATGTGTTGAGCGTAATGCGACAACTGCCGGTTAATTGCCTGAACAATTGTGTGCGGCTCGCCGCGGATTAGAACTTTTCTTTCGAAGTCTGCGGGCTGAAGCGGCTCCAGCGCGTCGAAGAGACAGGCCCAACCTCTCTCCCAGTAATCGCGCACGTTGTCCTTCGTCGTTTCGGCGCCAATCACAAATTCCATATCGCGATTGCGGTCTGGCTTCTCACCGTCGCTGGTAAGGAAATCCGTCCAGCGGGAAAACATGTTGCCCGCCATGTGTTTCATCATCACGGCAATGCTGTTCGATTCGGGATCGAGGGTAACGAAGTACTCTTCGTCCTTGAGTTGGTCCAGCGCTTTCTCAGCCAGCTTCTTATAGGTACGAAAGCTGAAGATAGCGTCGTCCAGATAATGTTGGGCCAATGATTCGTTCATGATTCTATGGTTCTTTCCGACGGTTTAGAGCGAGGGCTCGCCCTCGCAGGCGGGACAAGTCCCGCCTCTAAACGTGTCTTGATCGCAGACCGAGCGCCTGGCGTAATTGCGCCGCGGCGCTCTCGCGTTTTACATTGCGCTCTTCACCCGACTGCATGTCCTTGATGGCAACTTCCCCCTGCGCTCGTTCGTCTTCACCATACTTGCCCATCAGCGTTTCGATGTTCTGAATCTCATGTTCCTCGGTTCAATCATTTGCATATTCAGTTTGCCTGCTTACTGCTTACTGCTCACTGCTCACTGCGGTACATCTTTGAATACGCGACGTAGTTTTGCCAAAAGAGATTAAGACTCGCGACCTCTTCATCGCTCAACTCTCGCTTCACCTTAGCCGGCAGGCCCATCACCAGCGAGCGTGGTGGGATGATCGTCCCCGGAGAAATTAATGAGCCCGCGGCAACGAGCGAGTGCGCGCCCACCCGCACATCGTCCAGCACAATCGAACCGATGCCAATCAACGAGCCTCGCTCCACGTAACAGCCGTGCAGCGTGACGCCGTGTCCCACTGTTACTTCGTCTTCGAGAATCGTTGGATATTCTCCGGTGCGCGTGTGAATTACTGAGTTATCCTGGACGTTCGTGCGATTGCCGATACGAATGTGATACATGTCGCCGCGCAGCACTGTATTACACCACACAGACGACTGCTCGCCGAGGTGCACGTCGCCGATGATCTGCGCACTCTGATCAACGTATGCCGTCTCATGGACCTGCGGATGGACCCCGCGAAATGGTCGAATCATATTTCGGGCAATATTAACACAGCACTAGTGGCACAGACTTCCGTCTGTGACTCTGCTTGCCTATGGAGGACGTCTGTGAATGTGCCGCGAAACAAGATCACAGACTGAAGTCTGTGCCACTGGTTGACACTCGCATTCGTCGCATGAGAGGCTGCGCCCGTGATTCACCACACAGGGTTGGAAGCCAGATCCCGGCGGATTGTGTTGCCCATCGCTATCGGCTGCGTCTTGTTAACCAGCGCCTGCGGAAATTCCCTCTACAAGGTGAAGCCGGTGATTGAGTTGCCGCCCCTGCCGGCCACCGCTCGGGCAACTAACCTCGGCGGCTTAACCTTACGCGCTGCACCCCTTGTGCTTGACGAAGAGAGCCAGGAGTTATTTGAAGCCAACCTGCCCCTAAGCGGCTTGTTGCCGGTGCGAGTCGAGATGGTTCACAACAGCGGCGAGACTATCGAACTTAAGCGGGTTCACTTTCGTTTGCACGACGGCGCAGGAAATGAATGGAAGACCGTTTCCGCCAAACAAGCCATTGGGCTCATTTTGAAAGCGAATCAAGTCTACGCGTACAATCCGCAGTCTCGCAAAACATTTGAAAAAGAGTTTCGCGCCTACGAGTTCGATTTGAAGTCGCCTCTCACGCACGCCGAACGTCAACGCAGCGGCTTTATTATTTTTCAATCGCCCAAAAAATCGCCGGTCGCCTCGCCGCACGGCCTCGTGCTATCAATCGAAGGTCTTCGACAACCAGCAACCTTGACTCTTAATTGACAGCAGAATCACTGCATCAACTTTCGAAAGGAAATAAATCCATGACCCCGGAACGACAAACGCAGGGACAACCAACGCCGGCACTCTTATTCGACACCATCAACTCTTACCAGCGAACCGCAGCAATCAAGGCGGCAATTGAACTGAGTTTGTTTACCGCCATCGCACAGGGCAAAACCACGGCTGCCGAGATCGGAAAGAGCTGCGACGCTTCCGAGCGAGGCACGCGGATCCTTTGCGATTTCCTTGTCATCATGGGTTTTCTGACAAAGCAGGACAGCCATTATGGATTAACTCAGGACTCGGCAGTGTTTCTGGATAAACGCTCGCCGGCTTATATGGGAACCGTGATTGATTTCACGCTGTCACCGATGCTGACAGATCATTTCAAAGAACTGACGGCCGCAGTGAAGAAAGGCGGCACGGCTTCCGGCGAAGACACCGTGGTCGCTCCCGACCATCCCGTCTGGGTGAAGTTCGCGCGGGCGATGGCGCCAATGATGGCGATGCCCGCACAACTCCTGGCGCCCCTGGCCGATGCTGAGGCAAACCAGAAGCTGAGGGTCCTGGACATCGCCGCGGGACACGGCTTGTACGGTATCGCCTTCGCCAAGCGAAATCCGCAGGCCGAAGTTACGGCGGTCGACTGGGCCAACGTGCTCGAAGTCGCAAAAGAAAACGCCCAAGCCGCGGGCGTGTCTGATCGTTACCAAACTAAATCCGGGAGCGCTTTCGACGTTGATTACGGCACCGGCTATGACATCGTTCTGCTGACAAACTTCCTGCATCACTTCGACGTGCCAACGTGCGAAACGCTACTGCGCAAGGTTCACGGCGCCTTAAAGGACGAGGGCCGCGCAGTGACACTTGAATTTGTTCCCAACTCTGATCGCGTATCGCCACCCCAGGCCGCGGCCTTCAGCATGATGATGCTCGGAGCCACGCCCGGCGGTGACGCATATACATTCGCCGAGCTCGACGGCATGTTTCAGAACGCCGGCTTCGCGCGCAACGAATTACACGAGTTGCCACCGACGATTCAGCGGGTGGTGATCAGTCATAAATGACTGGCGGATGATTTCGGGCGTCAGGCACTTCGCGATGAAGGCATATGAGACATCCAGATAGAAGAATAATCTTCGCTTCAGTTGTTATCGCGGCCCTCGCCCTGGTCTCTTTCGCGCAGACCGAGGTTCGTTATGAAGAGCTGCCAAACTTTCACCAGGTGAATCCGCAACTTTATCGCGGCGCGCAACCCCGGCCCGGAGGCATGAGCAAACTTGCGGCGCTGGGCATCAAGACAATTGTGAACTTGCGCCGTGAAGACGATCTCGCCCGGGCCGAGGCGGTGGCCGCGAAAGCGTCAGGCTTGCGTTATTTCAACGTTCCAATGCCCGGCACTTCCAAGCCAACTGATGAACAAATCAACCGGGCGCTGGCGATTATTAATGCTCCCGAAAACCAGCCAGTGTTCGTCCACTGTAAACGCGGGGCCGATCGCACCGGCACCGTCATCGCATGTTATCGCATACTGAAGGACGGCTGGACGGCCAGCCAGGCAAAAAAAGAAGCCGAGCATTACGGCATGTACTGGACTGAGCGTGGCATGAAGGAATACATCGAAGACTTTTACGCGCGGCACAAGCAGGTAAGCAGCAACTGATGATCGCTGACAGCAAAACAAAAATCCGTCTGCTGCGTCGTATGGGCGAAGCCATTGCGGACTTTGACATGATCGCAGATGGCGATCGCATCATGGTTTGCCTCTCCGGGGGAAAGGACAGTTACACGCTGCTCGATCTGCTCCTGGACGTACAGCAGCGGGCGCCGGTGCGGTTTGATCTTCTGGCAGTAAACCTGGATCAGAAGCAGCCAGGCTTTCCCGCCCATGTGCTGCCGGAATATCTGGGCAGACTAAAAGTCTCCTTTCGCATTGTCGAGCGCGATACCTACTCGGTCGTGAAGCGGCTGGTTCCGGAAGGGAAGACTTACTGCGCCGTCTGCTCGCGCCAGCGCCGAGGTATTCTTTACGATATCGCGGTCGAGGAAGGCTGCACGAAGATCGCGCTGGGCCATCACGCCGACGACATCATTACAACTTTTCTGCTGAACCTTTTTTACGTAGGTAAGATGAAAGCGATGCCGCCGGTGCTGCGCTCGATCGATGGCCGCAACACCATCATTCGACCGTTAGCCTACTGCCGCGAGCGCGACATAGCGGAATTTGCGGCGGCGCAGCAGTTCCCGATCATCCCCTGTGATTTGTGCGGCTCGCAGCCGAATCTGAAACGCGTGCAAGTCAACAACCTGATTACCGAGTTTGAGAAAGCGAATCCCAATATTCGCGCGTCGATGCTGACAGCAATGCAAAATGCTGTCCCTTCACACCTGCTCGACACTCAGCTTTTCGATTTCAGGAAATTCAACGTCGGCACGGGCGACGTGGAATCCGAACTCGACCTGGTGCTGGGCCACACTGATGCAGAACCGGCACTCGTAGCTATCGGTTGAGGGTAAATCGGAAGAGGCAAGCCGAACGCCCTGACCTCTGACCTCCGACCTCTGACTCCGACCTCTGACTCCGACCTCCGCCTTCTGTTCTGTGTAATCTGCGTAATCTGCGGATTTCCCCTCCTTTGTGGTTAAATTGCCGGCATGGCGGCAAAGAGTAAGGAACTCGACCTTAGCGGCTTCCCCACCGGCACTGTTACCGAATACACGACGCTCGTTTGCCTCGCGTGCATCTTCGATATCTTCACCAAACAACTCGGACTCGCGCCGCGCACCGCTTACTCAGAAATCAAGCGTTATGCGCCCCGTATCGAAGAGGTGGCTTCACCGCAGGCAGTGCGACCCTTTTTTGATAGCGAGGAAAAGAATCCGCATTGTCCCTACTGTAACTCAGCGAAGCGCTGGCTGGCTCGGGTTGATACCTATCGCATCGAAGGTGGGAAAAGGACCGATGCGGCACGCCGGGCCCTTATCAAAAAACTTCCCGTTAAAGACGACCAGTTTCTGATGCGGGAAAAGAAATCCGACGCCCGGGCAATCTTCTTCGATTGGCTCGACACCCTGGGCCAAAACCTGGGCCTCGACGATGACAGCTGGTTGATTGGAGCGGCGCGGGCGTTCCTCGAGCGGCGCGAGCCTAAACAAAATTGGGAAGAAGTTTTTCAAGGCCTGCGAACGGTGCGGCGCTCCAGCCGTTTGCCGGAAGGATGGGAGCGCGATGGCGGGCGGCTGTTTCTGGCGCCAAATCTCTACTCTGAAGTCCT
>JBDUCF010000343.1:0-3549 GCA_040003545.1 Pyrinomonadaceae bacterium
GGGCCGGCGCCACCGTTGCAGAAACTGTCAACACTGCCGCGAACAACAATGCGCTTCGAAATAAAGTTGTCTTCATGTCTTGTCTCCTCCAATGATTGTCAGTTTTGAATCTTCGTCGCCGAAGAGCCGGAGGAGAGACACTATCGCCTGCGCACACCAGGTGTGACATTCGATTCTTGCTACAACTTTGTCGGCGACCCCTTGCTATTGTTATTAGACGCCGGCGCGCCGCTGCCGGACGATATTTTTGCGTAACGCAAACTGTCAGTTTGCGCGAATTCTACGGTTGAGTTGCAAGAAATAAACGAAGGCCTTAATACTTCGGCACGCTGGGATCGACATCATTCGACCAGGCAGTGATGCCGCCTTTGAGGTTGGTGAGTTTGCCGGCGAACCCGGAGGCTTGCAGCGCCTGGATCGCGCGGGCGCTGCGTCCTCCCATCTTGCAATGGACAACGGTGTCGCGATCGGGATCAATCTCCGACATGCGATTGATAATTTGCGCCAGCGGAATATGAATTGAGTTGGGAATGCTTGCGATGGCGACTTCATTGGGCTCGCGCACGTCGACTATCTGCACGTCGGCGCCGCTGTCAATTTTCTCTTTCAATTCCGTGGCGGTGATTTCCGATATTGCCTGGGGATTTGCCTGACTCATTAGTGCTCCTTCTTCATACTGGTCAATAAAACAAAGTCATTTAAACGCAAAGGACGCAAAGTTCTTCGCAAAGGTCGCAAAGAGTTCTCCTTCGCGATACTTTGCGTCTTCCCTTTGCGTACTTTGCGTTTAAGTCTTCAAGCGACAGACAGGAATGTCTGTTCTACTACGCTGAGACCATCGCTCCCGGATAACTGACCCCGAGTTTAGAAGGATCACCTTCTGCGAGAGTGTTCACCAGCTCCTGATGGAAATAGTCGTAGCGGGCGGCCACCGGTGGGGCGACGCGCTTGTCATACATTTGCCGCGAGCGATCGATGTCGTCGCGCAGGTGGTCGTAGATGTTGCTCTGCGATCGGCCGTCCTTAACCTTTTGCTCGTTGTAGAGTTTGATCTCCGAAACCAGTAAGCGCGCAAAACGGCGCGCGTCATTGTGAAGCCGCTTTTCATCTTCGCTTACTTTGATAGGCAGATCGGAGTCAGAGCTGCCCCAACGTCGCGCCGTGCCGAGGGGGGCCACATACTCTCCGGGAACCGCACCAAGCGGTTCCGGTGATGTGTGAGGCGACGGCGGTTCCACCTGCTCGCTGGCCGCCGGCTCCTGGTACTCGTGAGCGGGTTCCGGTTCGGGCTCAACGTGGATCGGTTCCGGGATCTGTTCAGCAACCTGTTCGGGTTCAGCCTCATGTTCGACGTATGGTGTATATCCCTCCTGGGGCTCCTCAGCAGTTGAGGGCGCAGCAGGTTGCTCATAGGCGGCGGGCGCTTCGGCCTGCGCCGGTTGTTTCGCCGGCGCCGTGCGGGCCATGGATAAGAGTTCCACAGCCATACTGGCCACTCGAACCAGTGTCTCGAGTGCTTCGAGATTCAAAGCATCAGAGTCGAGTGCCGCCGAATCCGCATAAAGCACAGCTACAGTTTTTTCGCGAACTACCATAGGAACGGCAACGAGGCGTTCCGGAGGCTCGCCTCCGAGGCGGTTTAGCAGCAGGTGATTTTCCGATTTCGATCCGGGAGTTCCACTCCATGAAGTGCGCGAGTGGGCCACGTCGCCGAGCACGGTGTCCGCCGACAACGGCAGAGCAATCTCTCGCACCATATCATCACCAACTGAACCCTCCAGCCCGCGCGCGCGCCAGCCGATAGCCTGTTCATTTCGGATCACAAAGAACGCCACTCGCGGAGCGAACGACGAAGCGCGATTTACCAGGGTGTTGAGTATCTCGGCCTGGGAGTGTTGGCCATGGAGTTCTTCGACCGCTGATTTGATAATTGCCAGGTCGCTCGAAGCTTTGGCCTTGGACGATTCCGCCGCTGCTTGTTCGATACCGCGTTCGTGCGCAGCGCGCAGGTGTTCGGCGATGGTAACCGCCACCGACGTGTCTGACATGGTGTCGCTCGTGGAGCGTTCCACCAGACGCGTGAAGGATTCGTTTAGCTCGCTCTGCAGGCGAAAGACTTCTTCCTGCATTGCACCCAAACGCCGGCTGATATAAGCCTCAACTTCTTCGCGCAAACTAGTATCCAAATCGTCGCTCGACACTATTTCACCCTCCATTTCAATCGCGCCGCCGGTGAAAATCAGAGCCGACGCGCCTTCAATTGGCTGTATTGGAAAAGCTGGAGACGGAACGTTCCGAGAACAATCATAGCCTCTAAGCGATTATGGACGGCACACGGAAGCGAGTCAAGAAGTGCTTAAGTTGAGGTGCTTAGTCTGAAAAGAAGGACTTTTAAGCAGCTGCCGGCAGGCCCTTGCGCGCAATCGCTTCCATCACGCCGCAGAACCGATCGAGTTCGCCAAGTGTAGTGTAGAGATTAGGCGTAATCCGCAGACCCTGAAACTCTTCATGAATGATCGGCGTGGTGAAGATGCGATGAGTGGCGAACAGGTAATTGCCCACCGCGGCCGGGTTCAGGCCTTCGATCTGCACGTTGGCGATAGCGCAGGACTGTGCGGGATCGAAGGAAGTGTTGAAGCGAACCTTGGGGATATCCTTGAGCCGGTTCATCCAGTAACGCGAAAGGTAACGCAGGCGGGCTTCCTTCCGTTTGCCGCCGATGCCGTTATGAAAAAGCAGGGCCTCGCCAATGGCCAGCTTTGGCGCCGCTGAGTGCGTCCCGATCTCTTCAAACTTCCGGATGTCGGCGGCCTGCTTCTGCTCGGCAGCGAATAAGGGCCAGATGTGTTCAATCTTGTCGCGTTTGATGTAAAGCATGCCGGTGCCTTTCGGCGCGTAAAGCCACTTGTGCAGCGACGTGCCGAAGTAATCACACCCCAGGTCCTTCTGTTTGAAATCGAACTGCGCGAACGAGTGGGCGCCGTCAACTATGGTCTCGATGCCGCGGGCGCGGGCCATATCACAGACTGCCTTGACCGGAGTTATCTGGCCGGTGATGTTGACCTGATGTGCTATCTGAATCAGGCGGGTGCGGCTGGTAACGGCCCTCTCAAAAGCCGCGGCAATTTCGCTGAGGTTCTGTGGCGGAATAGGGATCTTAATAAGTTTGAGCGAAATTCCTTCGCGCTGTTCGCGCTGGCGCACAGTGGTCAGCATGCGACCATAATCCTGGGTGGTAGTCAGGATCTCGTCGCCGGACTTCAGGTTAATTCCCAGCAGCAGTGTCTCCAGCGACTCAGAAGCGTTGCGCGTGATGGCAATCTCTTCGCGGTCGCAGCCAAACAACTCAGCCAGGCCGGTGCGGATGGTTTCCGATTGCGGCTCCAGAATCTGCCACATCGTATAAGCGGTCGCGTCTTCCTGCTGCCAGATGTAGCGCACCAGTGCCTCAGTGACTATGCGCGGGCTGGGCGAGACGCCACCATTGTTCAGATTGATTATGCCGCGCGTGACCGAGAAGGCGTTCTGGATCGTAAACCAGAAATCCTC
>JBDUCF010000344.1:0-3544 GCA_040003545.1 Pyrinomonadaceae bacterium
CGCGAGCGCCATATGCGCATCTATAGCGGAGAATTGACGAGACGTGCGTTCGCCGGCGTTCATTGATGCTCGTATTTGCCGGATGGCTTGATCCGGTTCGACACTAAGATCGTAAGGCGGGGGTAATACTCCGGGCTTCGTAATTTCAAGAAGCTCTCGATAACGCGATTCGGCCTCGCGAGTCTGATCCGCGTCATAGGCGATGTCGGCTAAGATCTCGACCGAGCTATAAAGGGAGCGGCGGCGGGCATCGGCCGAACGAAGGCGCAACGCTTCTTCAGCGAAGAGACGCGCTTTGGAGAGATCGTTCGCCGTGCGGTACGCCTTTGCTGCAGCATCGAGTGCATCGGCGAGCTTTTCCTGAATACCGCTCTCACGCGCGGCGGCAATTCTGCGTTCGGCGATTGCGGCCATGGTGGCCAAATCCTTGCGCTCCGCTGCATGGTTACTCCAAAAAAGGAGATTGGCATCCAGAATGATACTGGCGCGCATGATTTCAAGATCGCGCTTTGCCTTGTCAAGAGTCGTATCAGACTTTGCGGCCTTGAGCTTTGCTTCCCACTCCGTGGCGGTCTTTTCATACTTAGCACGCTCGATGCGGTAGTTTTCGTCGCGTATGCGATCAGCGCGCGCATACCACTCACCCGCTTCCGCATAGCGATTGAGTGCGGCCAGCGCGCCGCCGAGTTCGATCTGAAAATCGGACAGTCTCTTTGCCTGTTGAATATGATTTTCCTGGTCCGTGATCGTGTCAACAAATTTCTGCTGCTCTTCGACTTCGGTCGTCAGAGCAACCAGCACCCCTTCTTTGTCCCCCAGGTTCCGCAAACTCCATGCGAGCGCGTTCAGCGCGGCCAGACGTAGTGGTCGCAGTGCCGGAAGAGCGAAAGCCAACTGCAACGCTTGCTTGTAATTTGTTGATGCTTCATTCCAATTTTCAATCAGTGCGGAACTTTCGCCCGTAAGATATGCCGCGACCGCGATCCCAACCGGATGCCGCCAGGTTTTCCATATCTCCCCGGCCCGCTCGATCAGCGGGCGCATGTCTGTTGCCCGTCTTTCCTGCAAGGCGTAGTAGGCTAGATTACTGGCGCAGGCGGCAATGGCTAGTTGGTCTCCGATTGCCTCTGCCGTTTGCAGCGCGGCCTCGGTCAACTCGCGTGATGTCGCCGGCTTCTGTTCTGCACTTACTTTCTGATTCTTGATATTTGAGGGTTCGGAAGCGATATAAAGATATAGAAGTTGCTCTATTGGATCGCCCGCGTTTGTGAAGCCTTCACCCAACTTGCGCTCTTTTGACCATGCCGTAAGCTTTCCCTCGAGCGCGGCGTTTTCCGTATCGCTCTGCGCCAGCAAGGTGCGAACGCGCTCGGCGTTGGGCGAGATGGGCGGGTTGTTGTAAAGACGCGAATCAACGGCATCAAACAGAAACTCACGATAGAGCGCGCTCGCGCCGCTGCGGTTGCGATTGATCGCCGCCAGCGCCGCCGCTTCATTTCCGGCGACGACGAGCGGTTCAATCTCACGCCATAACGGCAGCGATAACGAGGACGCTTGGGAAGCCGCTTTCGCCGCCTCGTCCTTGAGCTGTTTGATGAGCGAATCGTAAAAGGCTCTTGCCTCGGCGTCGTTTTCATTTTCGTTTAGCAACTCGCTCGCAATGCGCAGCGCGTCGTACCAAATGCCATACTGCTCGAAGAGGCGCGCCTGTGCCAGACGCTCAGCCGCACTTTTCGGTAATGCCAGTTTGGCGTTCTGCAATGCTGTCGTAACCTGCGCTGCATCTTCCCCCGCAATAACGAAGAAGGTTGCGGCCATGCCGAGTTTTCGCTCCAACACACCCGCCGTAGAGATGCGCCACGAATAGAGTTTGCCTGGAGTCAAAGCCGGTGCTTCTGCCGGATAGACTAACTGGGCCAACTTAACGTCCGTCTCATAAACGATTGCGTCGGACGAATCTGTTCCATCGCGCAGCATGAAGTGATAAGAGTTCGCGCCGGGCGCTGGTGTCCAGGCGAAGAGGGGCGAGGGTTTGTAAGCCAATCCCTCGTATGGCGCAATGGGCTTTAGCGGCCCACGCGTAGCGGCGGCAGCAATCAGTCTTGATGAAGCGTCACGTCCAGCTTGCTCAAAACCACGCGAACCTGTCGGCGGTTTCGGAAGCGGGCGGCGCGGGCCGGACTGTTTGGGCGGATTTTGTGCTTGCGTGGTGAAGTGAAAACTTGTCATGCCGAGGGCCGCCGCTACCAGGGCGGTAAGCAAAAGGCGGCAAGCGAAAGGAGTTAGTTTGCACACAATCATTTCCTTTATTCCTCGGGCGGCGAGTTTCAATGGAGCAGCAGGCGAGCTGTATTCTCAACGAAGATTTGCCTGAACGTTTCCATTCATCCTGCGAAGATTACCACGCGCGCAAACAAAACTCCTTGACAACCTCCTCACTTTGTTCATAAAGAGACCATCATGATTGCGGTCACAAAAGAAATCGTCAGCAACCCGGACACCTCGATGTCCCGCGAATGGCTCGAAACAAATGGACTGGGAGGCTTCGCGTCGTCAACCGTTTCAGGCATAAACACGCGCCGCTATCACGGCCTGCTCACTGCCGCCACAAAACCACCTCTGGGGCGAGTTGTCATGCTGTCAAAACTCGAAGAGACATTGATCATTGACGGACGCCGCTATGAGCTTTCCGCGAATCAGTATTCGGGCGCGATCCACCCTCGAGGTTTCGAGTATCAGACAGGTTTCCGGCCCAATCCATTCCCCATTTTTGTTTACGAGGTGGATGACCTGGTCATCGAGAAATCCGTTTTCATGGTGCAGGGACAAAACACTACGGTCGTGCAATACGACCTTCTTGTGTCTGACGAACCTAAGCTGCCCGCGGCTGGGAAGAAAAAGTCTACGGCGAAGTCGAGCGACAAACGGAAATCTGCCAAAAACAAGTCTTATGAACTGAAACTCGAGATTCGTCCGCTAATCGGCTTTCGCGATTACCACAGCACAACTCATGAAAACCCCGCGCTCAATGCACATCTGGAAACGGAAGACGGGATGATATCCGTGCAGCCTTACGTCGATCTTCCGGCGCTTCACTTTGCCCACGATGCGGCAGAGCTGGCTGGAAACGGTTTCTGGTACCGTAATTTTGAATATCCTGTTGAACGTGAACGTGGTCTCGACTTCATGGAAGATCTCTTTAGCCCGTTCGCGTTAACCTTTGATCTGAGTCGCAACAAACTTGCCCGCATAGTTGTTTCAACCGAACGCCACGATATTAGCGAAGCGGACCGACTTCGCACTGATGAGATCGCGCGGCGAAAGGCTATAGCCGCAACGACACACCATGATAACAATCTGGTAAGCTCGCTCGTCTCAGCCGCCGATCAGTTCATCGTAGCGCGCGGGGCTCAGAAGACCGTCATCGCTGGTTATCATTGGTTTAGCGATTGGGGACGCGACACAATGATCGCGCTGCCCGGCCTGACTTTGGCCACCGGCCGCCCTGATATTGCGAGGAGTATTCTTTCCGAGTTTTCGCAAC
>JBDUCF010000345.1:0-3544 GCA_040003545.1 Pyrinomonadaceae bacterium
CCCAGAAAAGTCGCGACGTATTCAGTCTCCGGCTTGTTGTAAACCTCGTCGGGAGTGCCAATCTGCTCGATGCGGCCGGCATTGATCACGGCAATGCGATCGGCGAGCTCCAGCGCCTCTTCCTGATCGTGGGTAATAAAGATGGCGGGAACTTTGACCTGCTTGAGCAGTGCATGAATTTCGCGGCGCAGGTGCACCCGTGTCTGCGCGTCGAGCGCTCCAAACGGTTCGTCGAAAAGTAACACTTGTGGTTTATAAGCGAGGGTCCGCGCAATGGCCACGCGTTGCTGCTGGCCGCCGGAAAGCTGCGAAGGATATTTCTTGCGATGTGCTTCTAACTTCACCAACTCGATCAGCCGGTCCACCGTCTCTTTGATCTCTTTGCGCGGGCGGTGGCGGATACGAAGACCGTAGCTAATATTTTTTTCGACATTCATGCGCGGAAAAAGCGCGTAGCTTTGAAAGATTACGCCAACCCCGCGCTCGCGCGCCGGCAACTCAGTTACATCCTTGCCGTGCAGAATGACGCGCCCCGTATTCGGCTCTTCCAAACCCGCGATAATGCGCAGGATGGTGGTCTTGCCGCTGCCCGAAGCTCCCAGCAACACCACTGACTCTCCTTCGGCCACGTCGAAATCAATATCGTCGAGCACCACGGTCTTTCCGAACATCTTGCTGACACCGCGGACACTGGCCGCTGGTTCGGGCCGCGCAGATTTCTCGGGCGCCACGGACTTGCGTGGGTTATCAGTTCCGGAAATAGGCGCTTCTTTTGGTTGCATCATTATTAACAGAGGTCAGAGGTCAGAAGTCAGAGATCAGAGGTCAGACGTCAGCCGTCGGAGCCCGGCTCTGCTGACTTTCCGACCTCTGACCTCTGACTTCTGACATCTGACCTCTGTTCATTCTACATCGAGCCAATCGCGCGCAAAAAACAGTATGCTGAAGATCGCGAAGGAGAACAATGCCAGCACAATGGCGATAGCATTCGCGGCTTCGATTTGCCCCTCGTTGAACTTGGCAAAGATATAAAGTGGTGCTGTCTGCGTGTGCAGGGCCAGATTACCAGAAACGAGAATGGTCGAGCCAAACTCACCGACCGCGCGCGCGAACGTCAACAGCGCCCCTGAGACAATTGCGCCGCGCAGGCTGGGGAGCGTGACATGCCAGAAGGTTTGCCAACGCGTCGCGCCGATAGTCGCCGAAGCCTCTTCCAGAGACAAGCTCATGGTATCAAAGACGGGTTTGATTACTCCAAAAGCCAGAGGGAAGGTCACGAAGATGTTGGCAAGAATGATGGCCCATGCGGTAAACATCACCTGCGGGCCCTGGGGCGCCATCAATCGGCCCAGCGTTCCGTATGGTCCCCACAACAAGAGCAATGCAAATCCTGCCACCGCCGTGGGAATAGCAGTCGGCAGCGAGATTGTCACGATTACCGCCGTGCGTCCCAGGAAGTCATAGCGCGAAAGGACGTAGGCGGCGAAAAGCCCGAAACCAACATTGAAGGCAGTAGCCCAGAAGCTCGTCACCATTGAAAGCTTGAGCGCGAATATTGCCTCCGGTGCGGATAACGCGGCCCAGAAGCTGCCCAGACCCTTGCTCGTGCCGTAGATAAAGATCGAAGCCAGCGGCAACAATATCAGTGGCAACATGATCGCAATCACGGCCCCAATGCTCAGCGGCCGCACTACATCAAAGCCACGTACATGACGAAGGGTTGTAAGGCCTACGCGCATAAGTTCTAAGAAACGATCGGTGATCAGTTGTGCATGATGAGGTCTACCGGGATTTCATCTGCAACTGATTGCTACCCGAATTTTACAACGGGTTACTTGCCACCCTTAACCTGGTCGCGCCACACCTGCTCGATGATTTCAGGATAGGCTTTGGTCCAACCTCCCAAATCGCTCACCGTGAAGGGCATCTTGATTTGCGCAAAATCTTTGTCCGCGTCATTGAAGGTTTCATCGGTAATTGAGCGTAAGTGATACCGCACAAATGCTCGCTGGCCGTCATCACTCCATAAGTACTGCATGAAGGCATTAACCACCGGGCGTTCGTCGGCCGTAACGTTGCGGTCAATAACGGCTGCCGGATGCTCGCTGAAGATAGTCGCCTCCGGAACAACGATCTCAATGGCAGCGCCCGCCTGTTTCATTAGCATCGCATCCAACTCGTAGGTAATGAGCGCGTCGCCCTGGCCGAGTTCGAACTGAGTGCGCGCCTCGCGCGCGGATCCGGGTGTGGAAATAACGTTGCGCCAGATGGCCTTGAGCATTTGCCGTGCCCGGTTGGTATCGCGCTCGCCCGTTTCTTTTTCCGACTTGATCAATTCGGAGCCATAGACTGCCAGCACAGACCACTGCGCGCCGCCCGAGCTTACCGGATCGGGATGGATTATCTTCAGGCCCGGCTTGGCGAGGTCGCCGAAGTCGCGGATGCCTTTTGGATTTCCTTTGCGAACCAGAATCACGAACGGCGTCTTGTTGACGATTCCGTGATTCGGTAATGCCTTCCAGTCAGAGGTGACCGCGTGACCCTGCACCAGGCGATCCACGTCACGCTCGATGGAAAGAATCGCTATATCGGCACTGACACCCTGCAGAATCTGGTTCGTCACTGTTTCCGATCCGGCAAAGGATGAAGTGAATCGCACCTCCTCGTAGTGCTCCTGTTTCCATTTTGCGGCGAAGGCCGGAAAGATTGCTTTCTCGAGCGACTCTTTCATTATAGAGAAGCCATAGACAGTGATCGTGCGACTGGAGGCTGTGTTTGTCGGAGACTTTGGCAAACAACCGGGCTCGAACACCAGCGCCACCAGCAATCCCGCGAGAAGCAAAGGCGCAAGGTTTTTTGTCCGCCTGATTTGCTTGCCGGTCCGTTTTTTCTTCATCACATGCTCCTGGGTGGCTCAGCCAAAATCGAGCGCCGAAAGAAGTTCTGCTCCTTAACGGCGAAACCTGAGCGTCGTGCCAATCACGTGAATGTCACGGGGCGAGCTATGCCCGTCGTTCTGTCTTAGATAGTACAGGTCGCCGGTGAAATGTTTATTGAACTTTCGGCTCAAGCCGATGGTGAACCGATTGCGCACCCAGTCATTGAAACTCCAATCGTAATAGACTTCATCCGCAACGAACCAGCTGAGTTGTGTAGCGCCGAGTTTGAAAGGATGCTCAACCTGTAGCCGGTTACGATAGCGCGTGCTGACACCCTGCGCGTGGCGATAGCGGCGCTCGAACTGGTTGCGGTCGGTGAGCGTGAACTCTCCAACCGGCACCTTGAATGTTGCGGCAAAACTAAGCCGATCCTCCGAATTATTCTTGCCCCTGGTCGGCTGTGTCCTGAGATATGCGTAGCCCGGAGTTAATGTCAGGTACTTGCCCGCTTTAAAGGCGAAGGCCATACCTATACGTTCGTCGACGGGACGTGTCACGTTCCGACCCAGACGTAGCGTGCCGCTCAACACAAAATCAACCTTCCTGTTAAGCGGCACAGCGAACTGGACCTCGCTCCAGACTTGTTTGTCGTCGCGCACTGGCTT
>JBDUCF010000056.1:0-11946 GCA_040003545.1 Pyrinomonadaceae bacterium
CACAACCACGGGAGTTGTCGGCATAAAGACGCGCGGAACGGTTTTGACCGGTGGCGCCTCGCTGGTCAAGCAGTTCACTCCGAAGCTGGACCTGGGCGCAGAGATGACCGGCGCCCTGACACGAAATCTTGACCTGAGTAAAGGCCAGTTGCAGGTGTTGTTCGGAGGAAACTATGCGCTGACGAAAAAAGCCACGTTTGATTTTGGAATAGTCGGTGGCCGGTTCGCGGCCAGTCCCCGCGCCGGCGTGCAGCTTGGCATCTCCCTGGACTTTTGAACGCCGGCGTTCCATGGTATCGCGGGCTAGGGATAGCTCTTTAACTTCACTGGCCGGCCGAAAAATTCAGAGGAGAGAACAGGGATGAAAATCTCAAGGTTAGTACTTATCCTGGTAGCGACAATGGCGACTATTGGCTTCGCTGTTTGGAATCTCAACCCAGTCGAGGCGAATCGAACAGGCCGTGCTCTTCAGGATCGAGACCCACTGAAACCGCTTCAGCACGTCGTAGCGTCAAAGACAGCCAGGTTTGGCACGCTGGATAAGGATGATGCGGCTTATAAGAATGCGCTGGATGCTCACGACCTGGCCGGGGCGCTGAAGCTTGTCGGCAAGGAGGGCTCCTTCAAAGGGACTGTCAGCAAGTTTTTTGAGGAGCGTGATGGAGACTTGATCGTCTTCGACTTTGATCCAAATTACCGGATTGCCTTAACAGCAGTGTTGCGTAACGCCGACTTTCCAAAGTTTCCAGACGTGAAGACTCTGGAAGGGAAGGAAGTTGTTCTCTCCGGGAAGTTCGTCGACTATCACGGCAAGGCTCAAATTGAATTGACTGATCCGAAGCAGATCAAAGTTGTGAAGTAGATGAAGGGCTTGTAAAGTCAACGAGCCGACACATACTTTCTCTGGACAGCTTCCAAGGCGCGCTTCATCCTGCCGAGTGCGCCTTTTTGTCTTTCCGGGTTCGACTATGAGAGCATCAATTGCAATCGGGCGCACAGTCAAGACGTAAAAACATTCTGCCCTGGGGGAAGCATAAGTGTTCATGCATCGTTCCTTTAACCGAAGCTTTATTTTTGTGCTGCTCATACTCTGGTTATTCGGCTTCGGGTCTCCTCTTTTACGAGCACAGGGTTCCGCCACGACTGCCACGCTCTCTGGTAGCGTGCATGATGCGGCCGGAGCAAGCATTCCCGGCGCCACAATCGCTTTGCGAAACCTCACCACCAATCAAACCAGAAACCTGACAAGTGAGGCCGATGGCACCTATCGCGCTAATGGGTTGGCTGTGGGCGATTATGAAATCAAAGCTCAGGCCACGGGCTTCGGTCCCTATCTCAATCCCAAGGTAACGCTTGCGCTCGGTCGGAACACGAGTCTCGATATCTCGCTGGCGGCGGGCGACGTGAACGCGCAAGTGACGGTTATCGATCGGCCGCCTATTCTTGACGCCTCGCAAACTGCGGTTGTCACTTCAATCGATCCTGAGCGTATTGAGGAGTTGCCGGTCAATAGTCGCAATTATCTGGAGTTTACTCTGCTCGCACCCGGTGTTGCGCCCTCAAACTCACAAACAAGCAGTGGCGGCGTTAACGCCGCGCCCTCTTCTGGAGCACCGCTTGCTGACAGCGGATTCACATTCGGCGGCTTGCGTCCGCGCAGCAACTCAATCTTGATTGATGGACTCGACAATACTGACGAGACGACTGGCGCAGCTCGGGTTGCTCTTTCGCCAGAGATCGTGCGCGAGTTTCAGATCATAAACAACGGTCAGTCGGCCGAGTTCGGCGGCGCCGCAGGAGGCGCGATAAACGTAGTCACGCGGGTGGGGCAAAATCAATTTCATGGAGACGTGTTCGCTTTCTTTCAGAACGAGCGATTCAATGCGCGTGAACCCTACTCCGATCCGCCGCCGGCCAGCCGCCTGCGCTTTCGAAGAATTCAACCGGGTGGCGCTCTCGGCGGGCCTCTCAAACGGGATCGACTCTTCTTTTATGTTGCAGCCGAACAGGAACATTTATCGGGCGAGGACGAGTCCGAGATTGATCGGAACGCGCGGAACAGGATCAACGCTTTATTGGCTTGGCGCTTTGCGCCGCGCTTGAATGTGCGCTCACTTACGGCGGGTCGATTTCGCATCGGAGCAGATGAGACAGAAGCAGCGGGAAAACTGACATACGTTGCTGGTTCGCGCCACACCTTTAACTTTCGTCTTGCTTTTACCAACGCGCGTGCTCGCGGCGAAGGCTTCAACACAGACGTCCTGACGGATCCGTCAGCGCGCGGCAGCGCTTATACGAAAGACTATCAGTTCACCGCGTCGGCTATTTCCGTTCTCTCTTCTCATTCAGTCAACGATCTTCGTTTTCAGGAAAGCACGCGCCGCGTCCGCACTCGCGCGGGCGATACGATTGGCCCGGGAATTGAGATTTCCGGGATAGCTCGTTTCGGCCGTCCCTACAATGCTGATTCCGCTCGTCGCGAAACTCGCCAACAAATTGTTGACAACGTTTCTCTCGATCGCTCGCACAGCCAGTGGAAGGCCGGCGCAACCGTTAATCACGTCTCGCTTGCCCACGACGCGCGCGATGGCTTTGGCGGCCTTTATGTGTTTCGCACGGCTGATGATTTTGCCGCCGGGAGCCCGGCAGTTTGGCGCCAGGCTTTTGGTTCATCGCATACTCAGTTTGGGGTAACCAGTTTTGGCGGCTTTGTTCAGAGCCAGTGGAGCGCGACTCCTCAATTAACCCTCAATCTGGGCGCCCGCTATGACATAGAAGGATCACCCGCACCTTTCCGAACCGATGCGAACAATTTCAGCCCGCGCCTCGGCCTCGCCTGGAGCCTTGATAAGGCATGGGTAGTGCGCGGCGGCTTCGGGCTGTTCTATGATCGGTTGCCACTTGCCTTTCTGAATCCAGCGATTCAAAAAAATGGTGTTCAGGCTTTCGAGCAAGTCGCAACAGATTCAACTGCTGCGGCAGTCTTTGCCGCGACGGGCGGCGGGGTCGCGCTTAGTCCTATCGCAGGGATAGCCCCGTCGGTCTTTAGAGCTGATCCGCGCTTTGTTGCTCCCTACAGCGTGCAAGCAAATGCCGGCGTCGAGCGTCTGCTGACAGAAAATCTCACGCTGCGGGCTGAATATCTTTTCACACGGGGTATCCATCTTCCACGTACACGGAACACTAACCTGTTGCCGCCAGTGGTCCTCACCGCCGATAACACAACTTCATTGGGTTTCCTGACCCCAACGCCTCAGCAGCGCGGTCGATTGGTGTTTGGGCCGGGGCGTATCGATTCGAACTTTGACGCTGTCTATCAACTCGAAGACTCCGCTCGTTCCAGCTACCACGGTTTGACGCTGGCGCTGAATAAACGATTGAGTAATGACTTTGAATTGCTCGCATCGTACACGCTCTCAAAGACAAGAGATGATGCTTCTGACTTTGACGAGCAGCCCCAGAACCCCTATGACCTGCGGGTGGAGCGCGCGCTTTCGCGTCAGGATGTCCGTCACCGATTCGTCGTCAGTTCGCTATTCGATCTTCCATTTGGTGATGAAGAAGAGAAGGGAGCAGGCAGCCAGCGAGACATACTGATAGGAGAGATCCTTGGGCACATTGAGGTTGCGCCCATAGTCACTTTTAGCAGCGGTCGCCCGGTCAATCCGCTAACTGGAGCTGACGAAGAGCGAAGCCGCGCCTTGCCCCTGGTTTCACGTCCTCTGGGAATGGCCCGAAACACTCTGCGAACATCGCGTTTCGTAAACCTGGATCTGCGGGCGCTGAAATACTTTCCTTTGGGAGAGCGCCGCCGACTCGATTTGGTGTTGGAAGCCTTTAACCTGTTCAATCATCCGAACGTTCTAAGTCTTAATCAATACTTCGGCTCGGGAACGATGCCCCTGACAACGTTCGGGACTCCAACATCTTTCGCGGCTGCCCGCCAGGTTCGATTCTCGATTGATTTTGAATTCTAAGACTGATCGTACGAATGCTAATCGCATTGAATAACACCGGCACTAATATTCCTATTTATTATCAAAAATGGTAATCTCCGCGACTTCAAACCAGAGAATGCCGGCAATACAGGCAAAGGCAGGAGGAGATCCCTAATGGCTCGTAACGCCGCGACGACTGAGCGACTTCGCTCTCTCCTGTTGCAAATAACTTCTCTGACCGAAAAAGGGGACCTGCATTGGGAACGCCAGGTTGGATCGGCCCATCGCTATGCGCGCTGGAATAATAATCTCTTCATACTTGGTCCTGACGTGCCATTGAAAACCAGCAGCACACCGCGTTATCTGTTCATCACACCGTTCGACTCGCCTGCTTGTATCGAAGTGAATTCCGGCGATGACGATTTGGGTCAGGACTTGCTGAAACTGGTCAAGGCAGTAGAATCAGCAACCAAAGACGAGCCACCAACCGATCCGTTTTCCATTACCGATATCTTGAGCCAGTTGGACACTTAATACCCGCTTCTTCTTCCCATTAGAAGGCGGGGTTATGCATAAATCCGGCATCGCAAGAGGAAGGAAGGAACATAATTTATGTCTGCCGAATTGAAATTGAGTGACGAGGCCCAGAGCCTGTCTCGCGTACCGCTTTTCAAGGGTCTTACCCCCGGTGAGTTGGAGAAGCTGGCCAAAGAAGTGGATCAGGTCCAGTTCAAAGCCGGAGAGGTCATCTTCAATGCCAACGATAAGGGCGACGCGCTCTACGTGGTTGAGGATGGCGTGGTGCGCATCTGGGTGTTCGACGAAGACGTGCAGCCGGTTACGCTTTCAGAGCTACAGCACGGAGAGTTTTTTGGCGAGCTGGCAGTCCTGGATCGCGGCGAGCGTTCTACAAACGCTTCGGCGCTGGTTGACTGCACCCTCCATCGTTTAAGCAGCGACGATTTTCATCAGTTCCTGCTGGAGCATCCCGACCTGGCTATCGACGTGATTTGCGAGATCGGCTCGCGCATGCGGCAGACCAACGCCCTGGTTTCCCAGCGTGCTTCGCGCAACGTCAACCGGGAGATGGACGAGAAGATGACGATTGGGCAGCGCATCGCCGACCGGGTTGCGTCCTTCGGAGGATCGTGGACCTTCATTATCATTTACTGTTCGTTTCTGGCTGTCTGGATCTTTGGTAATACCTTCGTTCTGATCCACTACGGGCATGGCGAGAATGGAGCCGAGTTCGATCCGTATCCGTATATTCTTTTGAACCTGATGCTATCCATGACTGCTGCCTTGCAGGCGCCCATTATCATGATGTCGCAGAATCGCGCCGGCGAAAAAGATCGGCTGGCGGCGGAGAATGATTTCAAGGTCAATCTTAAGAGCGAACTGATGCTCGAGGAGTTAATGCGCAAGCAACGCGGGCGGGACTCCCAGATGGAAGAGCTAATCAACAAGGTAGCGGCACTCGAACCTGGCGGCGGCGCGAACGACAAACTTGTATCCTGAAATTGTTTGGCGGGTCAGGCATCTCAGAGCCGTTGTGTCTGGCACCCACTAAGCGCCTGAGAGTTGAAATAGCAAAAGGGCGCGGCAAATGACGCGCCCTTTGCGTTTCCTCTTGTGGCCTCGTTTCAGGGAGACCTGCGAGAGCCTACGGGCGTCCGTGGCTGACGTACTGGAGTGTTTGTGCGCGGGGCAGCCGGTTTCACTCCCGGTGCTCCTTCGCGCGGCGCCGTATAGCCGGCGCGAGTCAGGGCGATTCGCTTGTCCTTGGCCGAGGCGTCCGCGATAGCAACCTTGATACCGCGATAGGTGCCATCATGTGCCGTGTTGGTCGGAGTGTAACTAATCACGTATTGCGTGCGGAGGTCTCGCACGATGGCGCTGGCAATCTCCGGCAATTCGGAAATCGATTCCGGGAAGAACGCTCGTCCTCCCGTATCCGTGGCCAGGCGGTTTAGCAAGGCCACCGCTCGTTCGCGCGGACTTTTCTTGATCAGCCCGCCTTCCTTCTCGAGCTCAGCAACGAAACCAATCACGTAAATCTGCACATCTTCTTCGCGCAGCCGCTCGAAGAGCTGATCCTGCTTGAAATAGCTGTTGCGATCCTCGCCATCGGTGACAATTATCAAAGCACGCCGGCGGCGATCGTCGGCATTGCCTTTCTTGTATTCGGCCACGCGCTCGGCGGAAAGATACACCGCATCGATTACAGCGGTTTGGCCTCCCTCGGTATAAAGAGTATCCAATCCATCCATCAGCAAATCTTTATTCGAGGTGAAGTCCTGCACGGTTTCGATCTTGTCACTGCTGATAAAGCGAACCAGAAAAGTTTCATCCCCCACCTTGTTGCTGTTGATGATGGTTTTGGCGGCATCGATGACTGTGGGTAACTGGGTCCTCAGTGATCCGGAGGTATCCACGGCAAGTCCGTAACTGATAGGCACCTCTTCTTTGGTAAAAGAAAAGATCGGTTGCAACACGCCATCTTCGTAAACCTTAAACTCGTCCTGTCGCACATTATCGATTGGCCGGTTATTACGATCGATGACGCGGACGTTCAGTGTAACCAGTTGCGTATTGAACTTGATCACGTCTTCCGGGTTGACCTCTTCGCCATTGTCGGGCGTCGGAGACGGTTTGGCACGAAGCACCGGAGGTGGAGGCGGCTCGCTCAGCTCCGGCACGAACACTCCAGGCCTCGGCGAAGGCGTTTTTGGCGTTGGAGATGGGTTGGACCTTGGCTGAGAGGGCGTCGGCGATGCAGTTGGTTTTTGGCTTTGGTCAGTCCTGCGAGGACGTGAATCCCCGGACTGCTGCTGTGCGTGACCCGCGTGCGAGACAAGCATCAGGGCTACGATTGCACATGCCAGGATAAACGCCACCCGTCGCCTGAGGCAGAATGTTTTTTGTAAGAGTTGCCACTTCATGTTCCGATCAATCCTCGACTAATGAAGCTCCCCATGTCAAATAATCAGGCTTCGTCAAATGATCAGGCTCCGTCTATGGCATACAGTCAGAGTGCTTGCGGCAGGGCCCTCAGATGAAGCGTTGCCAGGTGCTCAAATGACCAAACCTTAGGGAGAGTGAGGAGTGCGTCCAATCTACGCCCGGCGTGCACCGGGCCGTCCCATAGCGCCATATCGCTTCGCACACGCCTACTAGAGATGCATCCCGGAGCTTGATCCGTTGCCGCGGGGAATCCCGCGCCGGCGTCAGCGGGGGTTAGCGATAGCGTAATATCCTTCTTTACTGCGGACGAAAAGCTTGGGCAAGCCACGAGGGGGGGTAATTTTTACTTTGATCTTGTGCCACTTGCTGTTCGGAACAAAGTTAGCCGGCTTGTACCCGATTGAGTACTGGTGGCGCAGCTCGAGAGCGATTTGCTCGAAGATGTCATCCATCTCCGCCGACGTTCTGGGGAAAAATGCTTTGCCGCCGGAAACGCTGGCCAGCTCGTCCAAAATCCCCTGTCCTTCCATTCCCATTGAGCTGCCGGCGTCACTACCGCCCAGAATGCCGATTGCATAGAGCACGACGTCAGCTTCTTTCAACACGCGTCGCAACTCGCTGAAGGTATAACGCGAATCGTTATCCTGACCGTCACTTATTAGCAGCAGCGCTCGTTTGGGATGCGTGCCGCGCTGCACTTTCTCGACGCCCAGGTAGCAGGCATCGTACAGCGATGTCTGGTTCCTGGTCTGCACGAAGGTCAACTTATCGAGTATGGCGTTCCCATCCCGGGTACGATCGAGCAAGAGTTGAGCGCGGGAATTAAAAGCAATCAGGAAGTATTCATCGGAGTTATGGCTCGTTTGTATGAAATGCGACAGCGCTTCCCGCGCCCGGCTGATCTTGTCACCACTCATAGAACCTGAGACGTCGAAGATCACGCCCACGGAGACGGGGGCGTCTTCATCACTGAAAAAGGTAATGTCTTGTGGCAGCTTGTCGTCCAAAACGCTAAAGGCATTCTGGCCCAGCCCAGCGATGTAGCGGCCATAAATATCCGTCACGGTAACCGTTAGGGTAATGAGATCAGTGTTTACGATTACCGGGCCTTCGATTTCGCCGGGCAGTTTGGGCGGTGTAGGTTTTGGCTGGGCGTCTGGCCGCGTTACCAGCGGCTCTTGCGGCAATGCTTTGATTAAGCTGTCCTGCTTGCCGGCAGCCTCGCCGGTTGCTTTCGGCTTCTCCTGGGCCCCGACGAATTGCGACATTACGAGGGCGGCAAGAATAAGCGCGATAGCGGGGAGGAGCGCGCGTCTGGCAGCGTGGCAGCGCAGTGATTTCATTTCAACCTCTGTTGCGGTCGGAAGTTATTGCCAGCGGTCTGAAATCGTTTATCCGGAACTCGAGAGAGCCAACGATTCAGCGATCCAGCCTTCAGGCTATTCGCATAAGCGTTGCCGGCTATGGCATCAAAGCTTGTGACCGCGTTAGTTTCCGAGAGTTCTTCCTTGTCGTCTGCGGGGAGACGCCGCGCGGGCCATGTGATCTGGCTGATGCGGTAATTGTAGGACACACCTTCTGGCAGTGCAAGACAGATCCGCGATTAAGTGTCCCTGGTGGTCGAAATTGATTGAGTTTTTTCCTGTCGGAGCCCAGACGGAAGCTCGCCATTCTGCTCCTCATCCGCTTCCGGCAGAGAGCCCGGCGCGTCGGGGAATTCCAGATCAATGTCACGCGCCGCGTGCCTGGCCCAGACTAGCGAAGCAATGACTGAAGAAACCAGGACTACTCCAACCGCTCCCAACGCGATAAACGTGGGAATCTCAATGAACGCCGACGCCAGCATTTTGACGCCGATCAAGCTCAGCACGATGCCAATGCCGACTTTAAGATAATGAAACTTTTCTACTACGCCGGCCAGCAGAAAATAAAACGTACGCAAACCGAGAATAGCGAAGACGTTCGATGTGTAGATGATGAACCGATCTGTAGTCACCCCAAAGATTGCTGGAATTGAATCGAGGGCAAAGATCAGGTCTGTGATTTCAACAATAATCAGCACCAGCAGCAATAGCGTTCCCACGAGACGCCCGTTCTCGCGCGTGAAAAACTTGCGCCGCTCGTAATGCCGGGTTATCGGTACATATCGCGTGACCAGCCGCACTACCGGATTGTCTTCGGGCTCCATCTCGGTTTCTTCTTCCCTGAACATTTTCACGCCGGTGTAAACCAGAAAAGCGCCAAAGATGTAGATCACCCAGTGAAAGCGATTGATCAGCTCCGTTCCAATGACGATCATTAAAATGCGCATGACAAGGGCGCCGAGTACGCCCCAGAAAAGCACTCGGTGCTGGTACCTGGTAGGAACCTTGAAATAGGAAAAGATCAGTAGAAAAACGAACAGATTGTCTACCGAGAGGGAAAGCTCGATGATGTAGCCAGTCAGGAATTCAAGACCCTTTTGATGTCCCATCCGCGCAAACACCAGGGCCGCAAACAGCATTGCCAGCGTAATCCAGACCGCGCTCCAGATACCGGCTTCTTTATACGTGACATCATGCGCCTTGCGATTGAACACACCGAGATCGATGCTCAGCATGATGAGAATAAAAGCGCAGAAGCCCCCCCACGCCAGTGTCGAGTTTGTCAGAAGATGCATGCAGACGAATAACATAGCATTCGGAAACCATGCAGGCAAAGAGGGGAATTCGGCGAGATGTTAAGTACGACTTGCGACGGTTCTGCAAAGCTTTGAAGAGGCCGTCGCGAGGTCGTGAATTGGGTTCAGCTCGAACTCTGCGTTGAGCTCTGCGCTGCCAGCGGGTTGCAGCCTCGAGGCTGTCTCAACTAGAATCCCTGATTCCAAACCGGGGCCCCCGCGCGGGCAACCCGCCGGAGTGGTAGCTTACCGGAAAAAGGTTTCAATAATGCTCAAACAATTAAGTCGCCTGGAACGCTCACGCAAATTAATAATTGTAGGTTTTGCTGTGCTGATGGCGGTTAGTCTGGTGATGTTCTTCACCCCCAATCGCGGGAGGAATTCGCTCGAGCCCACAAAAAGCGGCGAGGTGTTGGCGAAAGTCAATGGAGAAGAAGTCACCGTCGGCGACTTCGCCACCCAGAAAGAGAGTATGCAACAGCGCTTCAGCCAGTTTGGCAACCAGGTTAGCCTGGAGCAAATGGGTTTCAGCGATAAGCGCATTCTGGACGGGCTCCTACAGCAGCGGATTATTGCGCAGGAAGCCAGGCGTCTGGGCCTCGCGGCTTCTGATGCCGAAGTAGCCGAAGAGATCCGCAAAAGCTTTGCCGATGCGGCCGGCAAGATTGATATCGAACGGTACAAGGAAGTCGTTAATGCCCGCTACGGTGGCATAGAACGCTTCGAAGCCAGCGAGCGCGACAGCATCAGCGCGGGAAAGCTAAAGGCGTTTGTTACGGCGGGAGTGCGGGTCTCCGAGGATGAAGTGCGGGACAACTACAACCGCAAGAATAGTTTTTTCGACGTCACTTACGTTGTGGTCTCAGCTGACAAATTAGCGGAAAAGATCGAACCCTCGGATGCCGACCTGCGCGCCTACTACGAACAGCACAAAACTGATTACCGCATTCTCGTGCCGCAAAAAAAGATTCGCTACATCTATATCGACCTCGCCAAGATAGGAGAAAAGCTGCCGATTTCAGATAAGGATCTGCGCGCGGAATTTGACAAGCTTACTCCGGAAAATAAGCAGGCGGGAGTCAAGGTGCAGCAGATCGTGCTGAAAGTTGCGCGAAAGGATCTTGACGCCCAGGTCGAACAAAAAATGAAAGACTTGATCACCAAGGCGCGCGGAACAACCGGCCAGGCGACTGAAGCCGCCTTTGCCGAACTGGCGCGAGGCAACTCCGAGGATCCGGCCACCGCCAAGAACGGAGGTTTCCTGTCTCGTCCAATTAAGAAGAACCCAACTAAGCCCGACGCCCTATATGAGCGAGCTGTCGATATGGCCCCCGGCGATGTTTCTGATATTCCGATCAGGTATGGCGGCAACTATTACATGTTGCGTCGTGGTGACCAAGTGAGCAAAACTTTTGAGGAGGCGCGCCCGGAATTGCTCGCCTCCATGCGAAACCGGCGAGCTTATGCCAGCGCAGCAAAGCTGGCAGAACGAGCCCAGGCTCGACTGAAGGAGACTAAGGATCCGCAGAAGGTCGCCCAGGAGTTTGCCGCCGAAGCAAGCATTAGTCCGGCAGATATGGTCCGGGAGACTCCATACGTGAAGCCGGGTGATGATGTCCCAAACATTGGCAATTCCCAGCAGTTCGAGGAGGCAATTGCGGCCCTGAACAATCAGAACGACGTAGGTGATCGCACGGGCGTAAAAGGTGGGTTCGCCATCCCCATGCTGGTCGATAAGAAAGAGGCGCGTATACCGGATTTCGAGGAAGTTAAAGATAAGATTGCGCGTGCCCTGCGCAACGAACGCGCGCAGGCACAGCTTGAACAGAAGGCTCGCGAGCTGGCATCCGCAGTTAATAGCCCCGGTGATTTGAAAGGCGCGGCCGAAAAAGCTGGGCTTGGGGCCGAGACGCAAAATGATCACAAGCTTGGCGAGGCCCTCGGTGCTGCGGGAACATCGCCGGAGCTCGATGAAGCAATCTATAGCCTGAAAGCCAGCGAGGTCACCAAGGTCCCGGTCAGGGCGGGCCCCAACTGGATTGTGGTGGGGGTGACGAAGATTGGCGCTGCAGACCTTACGAAATTTGCCGGTCAGCGCGATCAGTTAATGCAGAGCGCCCTAACCGAGCGGCAGGGCCAGGTTTTTGGAGATTACATCGCCGCCATCCAGGACCGCATGCAGCAGGCAGGCAAAATTAAAGTTTATCAGGACATACTGGATGGGTTAGCAGATGAAGAGCCGGCCGCCGCTCCGCCGGGACGTCCGCGCATGCCAAACTTCCCGATGCCCGCTACAAAATAAGAAGTGTTAGCCAGTAGTGTCAGAACCGCCTGCGGTAGCGGGCGGGTGAACCAGCGCTATCAAGCAAGTCGGACCGATAGATC